>DAIPLC010000108.1:0-5198 GCA_036769405.1 Acidimicrobiales bacterium | reverse complement strand
CGGGCTCGCTGCGTTGAGGATGGGTTCGGCGCGGCCCGTTTTCGGATTGATTGCACTGTAGAGGCCGTGGAAGTTCACATTCGCGTAGACCGCCGCCGACGCTGTTTCGAGCGTTAGTGCGAGACCCGTCTGGGCGTTGAGTGCACCGAGTACGCCCGCGGGCAGGGCCCGATCGGCGGCGGGACGCTCCCCGGCAATGTGGGTGGCCGCATCGGTCATGACCACAAGGGCCGCGATGCCGGCGGGGGCGAGGAGTGCCCCTAGATCAACGGTGCGGCCCTCAATCGCCTGTCGCACCGCTGCGAGCACCACGTCACTCGTACCCGACGATGGTGACGTGAAGAGTTCATTGCCCCCCGGGAGGCCATTCATCGATGTTGCCGCGGCTAAGCCGGGCGTGACGCTCCAGCCGGCCACGGGCAACACGGAGGGGTCGCCCAGCCACAGAACGCGATAACCCCCACCGCCACTGGGGTGAAGTGAGCTGAGCGACTCAGCCACGCTCGTGGTTGGGAGATCAAAGCGCCCCGATCCCGTCGACACGGCGAAGGGCACCAGGCTCAGGGCGAGCGCCAGTACGGCGGCCGCACTACTGGCTTGCCGCCACCCGAAGGCCATCTCCCGCAGGTCAACCTCGATGGCACTCACGCACACCGCGGCCAGCACCGCCAAGCTCACGCCGTAGAGGGCCAGCAGCACATCAAGGTCGGGAGCGAAACTACCGAGCCAGTGGTGCCCACTGGCTGTGGCGAGCAGCAACGTCAGGACCGCAATGACGGCAACTTTCGCCGACAGCGCCGCTCGCTCGCGCCGAGCAATCAGCAGTCCCACGACGGCCGCTAACGGGAGGCACCAGCCGAGCCACCCGCCGCCAAAGAGGCCATCTACCCCGCGCAACAAGTTCGTCCACGTCGGAAAGGACCACGGGCCACGGGGTAGACCGAAGAGGCCGAGCGCCCGCCGACCAGCCACCGCCGTGTCGAAGGTCATGGGGAGGAGAAAGATAGCCACGTTGAACAGGATCGAACCGAGCAGGCGCCACGGGGCCACCGCAGGCACTTCGCCATCGCTGACCAGCCATCGACTGATCGTCACGCCGACGATGATTAAGGCCACCAGGACCAGCGTCGCGGGGGCGAAGGCGGTCATCGTGGCCACCATCATGATGAGGCTCATGCGTTGGCCGGCCTCGGTGACGCGCCACCCCGTGGTGCCGAACGGCACTGGATCGGGGTAGGCCTCATCGCGGAAGCCCGGCACCGCCAAAAGCGCGAAGAGACGGCGCGTGATGAAGGGCAAACCCGCCACCACCACGAGTACGTCAATGCGACCCTGCGACATCATGTTGAGCCCCGTGGGGAGGGCAAGGGTCACTAGGACGCCCACGACGCGGGCGCGGTTCGACACTCGTCCCTTGAGCAGTCGGGACATGCCCAATGCGCCAAAGGGTGCGGCCCCCACGAGCATCAGGCGCGGCAGTACCCCCATTCGTCCAAAGACGAAGGTCCCGGCGAAGCCGAGGAGGCCGTAGCCGGGCATGCCCGGGTCACCCGTCCCCACGCCATTGGGCGACCACGACGCGAAGAAGTGGCGCCACGTTGACCACCACGAGTCAATGGGTGCCAGGCGGCCCACTAGGGGGAGATGCATGGCCACCAGATTGCGTGACCCCAGCATCCACAAGGCCGCTGCCAATACGAGGGCGAAGACCTGTCCTCGAAAGGAGGTGAGGAACCGCGATGGTCGAGACGATGGCCCCGTCAATTCGCGTAACCCGTCGTCAAACTCCTCCGACGGGGCAAAGCCCGCCGCAAAACCAACGCCGGCGCTCTCCTCGTCGGTGACCTCCGGCTCGACCGGTGCATCGGGCAGTACACCGCGGGCGCCGTCAAGGCCTTCACGCACCAGTGTCAAGAAGAATCGCTGCAGGCGGCTCGCACCTCCGACTTGTAGGCGGTGGAGTTCGTCGTCGCTCAAGATGGTCGTTTCACGTCGACGAATACGGCGCTCGCGAATACGGCGACGCTGACCAAACAGCCAGCGCCACGAATTCACAATCGCCGAGGCCCGCTCGCCATCGCGGCCGACCACCGAGAGCAGCAGTTCCATCGCATCGAGGACGAAGAGTGTCGCCAGGGTTGTCAGGGTTCGGCCCCAACCCCAGCCCGTCGCCACAATCAGAAGTTGGTGGCGCCGCTGCAGCGTCTGGCGCGAGGCCCGACGGGCACCGAGCGCGGCTACGGGTCGCTCATTGGTCGCAATAGTCTCTCGGTGCGCCACGCGAGCCTGGGGCGCCACGACAATGCGGGCCCCGGCGCTCTGGGCGCGCCAGCACAGGTCGATATCCTCACCGAGAGCCACAATCAGGGGGTCAAAGCCCCGCAACGTCGCGAAGAGGTCCGCGCGGACCAGCGTCACACCACCGGGCGCGACAAAGACATCTCGTTCGAGATCCTGTTGCCCGTGGTCAATTTCACCCGGTTCGACGCGCTCACGCACGACGCCAAATCGGTCACAGGTCTGGCCTACGTGGACGAGAACGTAGGGGTCGTCGTAGGAGACCACCTTCGGGGTGACCACACCGGCGTTGGTGCGAAAGGCGGACTCCACCATCTGCTGGACGGCATCAGACTCCAGCCGCACATCGTCGTGACAAAAGAGGAAGAAGGCGGTGCCATCGGTCATGACGGCCGCTTCGTTACAAGCGGCGGCGAAGCCTCGATTCTCGTCGAGTACGCGGACGAAGGCCGAGGGGGCAATGGAGGCGACCCGTGCCGCGACGTGGTCAGACGACCCGTTCGCCATAACGAGCAGGCTCAATTCCTCATAGCTCTGCGCCACCAGCGAGGACAATGTTGCCTCGAGGCCGGGGGCCGAACCAGTGGTAACAACGACAGCCACAACGGCCGGAGCACGAGTTTCCATTAGTGCCTCAAGGCTACCGTGAGGGGACCGCGCCGCGGAGGCAACGACGGACCCGAGGACGTCACTTAGTACTTCTGATCAGGGACGGGGCGTGAGGCTAAAAAGTGGACAACGTCTTCTAGGGTCTCCGAAAGTACCCACCGGGGTTCCCAGCCCGTCACGTCGTGCAGTTTGGTGGCGTCACCGCGCGTTGACGACACGTCAGCCGGTCGTAGGAGTGCGGGATCGACGACAAAGTCACACGACGGATAGACCAGCTCGCGAAGGGCGTCCGCCACGTCACTCAAGGCCACATTGTGCCCGCTCGCCACGTTGTAGATCTCGCCGTCGTGACCGAACTGCGCGAGCAGGCGGTAGGCCCGAACCACGTCACGAACATCGCTGAAGTCACGACGGGCCGCCAAATTACCCACGGTGATCGAGGGCGCCTGCTGCGAACGTGCGTCGAGAAGTCGTAGCGCCAGGGCGGGTACGACGAAGGACGCGGACTGCCCTGGTCCGATATGCGTGAAGGGGCGCACAATGATCACCCGTTGCCCTGCGTGGGCCGCCTCGTGCGCCACCCGTTCCATTTCGACCTTGGAGCTGGCGTAGGGATTTCGTGGGGCGACGACCTGATGTTCGTTGGTGGGCTGATTGGCGAGGTCCACCGCTCCGTAGACCTCCGAGGACGACACAACGATGACTCGCGCTTTGGGAGCGGCCTCGCGAGCGGCGTCGAGCACGACCTGGGTACCAACCACGTTGGTCCGGGTTACCTCAGTGGCGTCGTGGAGGGACGCGGCCACGCTCGTTCGAGCGGCGAGGTGAAACACGACCTCGGGAGCTGCCGAGCGCAGCGCACGCACCATGTCGTCGTACGTGGTGATATCAACCCGAGTGGCGGGAGTGGCGTCAACGTCACCGCCCTGGACGAGCAACTCGTGCAGGTGACGACCGACGAAACCGCTGGCCCCAGTAAGAAATGCCCGCACCGCTAGCCCTTCGCTGCCAACTGGTATGCCGCCACGTGCGTGGCGACCGAGGTTTCCCAGGTATAGCGACCAGCCTGCGCGGTCGCCTGCTCGGCCACGTGGGCTCGCTCAGCACTCGACAGGCTGAGAGCGCGCTCGAGAGCGTTGGCCACCGCCACGGCGTCACCCACCGGCACGAGGCTGGCTGCACTACCCGCTACTTCGGCCATCACGGTATCGGCGGAGGTGACGACGGGGGCACCACAGGCCAGTGCCTCGAGGACGGGAAGTCCGAATCCCTCGCCCTGGGAGGGATAGGCCACGGCCCGCGCCTGACGATAGAGCGCGGGAAGAACGTCATCGGCCACAAAACCCAGTCGACGAATTCGCCCGGCGAAGGGGTGCGACTGCAGCGAGTTGCTTACCTCGTCAATCCCCCACCCGCTTTGACCGGCGAGCCACAACTCCACCGTGGCATCGTCGCGGGCGACTTCAGTGAAGGCCTGTAGCAGCACGTCGAGGCCCTTACGGGGCTCGAAGGTGCCCACGAAGAGCACGAAGGGAATGTCACTCGGCAGTGACGCCGCGGCCAGCAGTGTGGCGTCATCGTGTGCATGAGGCGTGAACCGCGAAAAATCAACACCGTGAGGCGCCACCAAAACCGGACGGGAGGTCGGCACGAGCGTAAGCAGCTCGTCGCGAGTCGTCTCACTCACGCACAGCAGCACCGCCGCGTGCTCGGCGGCGTAGTGAATTGCTCGGGTGAAGAAGGCCACCTTGCGGGCCTCGTGCCACTCGGGGTGAGTGAAGAACGTGAGATCGTGAATGGTGACGACCGAGGGCGTCCGGCCCGTTCGTGGCATCGTGTAGTGAGGTCCGTGCCACACGTCAGCGCGACGCGCTGGTCTCGTCGTGCCGAGGCGATAGGCCTCGTAGGCCAGACGAAGTGCGGGGTGCGCCGGCACCGGACTGACGACCGAGGCCTCAGGCGTCGCGAGCCAGCGAGTGCGGTCATTGCGCCGCGTGACCACCGTGAGATCGACTTCGTGGCCGAGTCGATCGGCAATGGCCGCCACGTACCGGCCAGCACCCGCCAACTTGGCCGGCATCGCCGACACGTCGAGGGCGACCCTCATGACCACGCCGCGAGGTGGTCGAGGGCGCAGTTGCGCCACGTCATCTCGGCCACGCTTTCCCGCCGACGCTCTCGTGCCGCTTCGGTTGTTTCGTCCTGGAGAGCCGCGAGTAACCCCGCCGCGATGCTTTCTACGTCGAGAGGATCGACCACGATGACCTCGTCGTTTGTCGCCACACTCGGGC
>DAIPLC010000107.1:0-5269 GCA_036769405.1 Acidimicrobiales bacterium | reverse complement strand
GCTTGCGCGTACTCGTCGCGTGACGGCCCTCGCCGGTGCGACTCAAGGTACGCGTGAGTTCGTGGTGTCCCTCGAGCACGTTGAGGAGCGACGTTTTGCCCGCGCCTGACGCACCAAGGAAGACCGCCGTGACGCCATCGGTCAGGCGCGCTCGCAGGGCGTCGACCCCCTCGCCCGTCTCAGAGCTGGTGACGATTTGGTCGACCTCACCGACGAGCTCTCGAATGTGGGCTTGTAGTGCGGCCACCTCGCCAGTCGCGTCCGCTTCGTCAATCTTGGACAGCACAATGACCGGTGTTGCCCCGCTCGTGCGGGCCATGGAGGTGAGGCCCTCAATCATGCGGTGGTGCAATTCCGAGCGCAGGGGCACCACGATTAAGACAACATCAACGTTGGCGGCCAGCACCTGCGCGGGCCGTCCGTGCGTTTGGGTGCGGCGAAGTTCGTTTCGACGAGGAAACACCTTGGTGACTCGTTCGCCTTTAACAACGACCCAGTCTCCGGCGCAGGGCACAATTTGTAGTGTGCGGGCCAGGCGACAGCGGCCGGCCACTTCGACGCCATCATCGTCAATCCAGATCACGTCGGCCTCACCACTGTGCATGATGGTGAGTCGACCAAAATGTCCATTGATATCGGTGAGGTCAATCTCGCCCTCGTGCAGTCCGAGTGAGCGAAGCACCGCCGACGCCACTACCAACACAGCCTCATTGGCAAGGGGTTCCGATTCGGTACGTCTGCAGAGTGGTCACTGAGACACGCTACCGGCAGGACGAAGAAGAAGGCAATCAGCGAATCTGCCGACGATGGTGCAAGGGCTTCCTTGCCCGAAAATCAGGGGTCAGCACTGCTACGGTGGTTCGGTGAGTGGAGCGACCTTAGTGATTCTGGCGGCCGGACGGGCTCGCCGCTACGGCGGACTCAAACAACTCGCACCGATTGGCTGGCACCGCGAAGGCGTCATCGACTTACTCGCCTCCGACGCCGTGGCCGCCGGATTCGGTGAAATCGTCATGGTCGTCAATCACGACACCGGGCCGACCATTATGGAGCATGTCAAGGCCCACTGGCCCTCGGACATCACCGTCTCGTTCACCTACCAGGAAAGCCTGCGCGGCACCGTTGACGCCGTCCTTTCCGCGCGCAATCTGATCGACCCCAGCAAGCCGTTCGCCATCTCGAATGCCGACGACCTCTACGGCCCCGACGCCTTCGCCAAGATGGCGGCCCACTTGGCTAACACCAACAATTCCTGTCTCGTGGCCTACCGTCTTGAGAACTCACTTATTGGTGACCTGCCCGTGTCCCGAGGGGTCTGCACGGTCGATGGTGGTCGACTGGTCACCGTGACCGAGCGCCGTAACGTGACCATGACGCCCGAGGGATGCTCGGCCGACGACGGCCTCGAGCCCCAGTACCTCGACGACACTTCTCTCGTGTCAATGAACCTGTGGGGGTTCCAGCCAGAGCTCTGGCCCGCACTGCAGCGTGCGGTGGAGGAACACAATTTCGACGAAAGCGCCGAAGTCCTTCTCCCCACCTTCGTGGCGACCGTGATGGAGCGCGACAACGTGGTGTTTGACGTACTCACGACCCCCTCGCGATGCATCGGTGTGACCCACGCCGATGACCTTCCCCTCGCCCAGTTCCTGGTGCGTGAAGAGATCAAGCAGGGATTGCGCCCCGAGCGCGCCTTCGCCTCGCTCTAAAACGTTTTCAACGCCACGCCACCGGCGGTCGTCGTAATCTCCTTTACGGGGGGAATTATGGAAACTGTTTCAGATGTTGTTGTTGTTGGCGGCGGGCACAACGCACTGACGTGCGCGGCCTACCTTGCGGAAGCGGGCCTCACGGTCACCGTGCTCGAGGGGCGCGACCTGGTTGGCGGTAATACCGTCACCGAAGAGTTGACCCTGCCCGGTTGGAAGCACGACTCGTGCTCGAGCGCGCACGTCGTCATTCAATCCAATCCCCTACTCCTCAACGACGAACTCGGACTCAAGTCCCGCTACGGACTTTCCTATATCGTCACCGACCCCGCCGTCGTGCTGCCCGTTGAAGACGGTGACGCCCTCATCATCCACTCCGACATCGCCGCGACGTGTCAGTGCATTGCCGCCTACAGCGAGCACGACGCCGACGCCCTTCGTCAGATGATGGCCGATTGGCACGGTGGTCTCAAAGTGGCCCACGCGTACTTTCAGGCCGGCCTCCCCCTGCCCGACAACGAGTGGGGCGTTCGCTACGAGGAGTTGCGTCAACGCAGCGCCTGGGACGTAGTGATGACAACCTTCGAGCACCCCCTTATCCAGCGCGCCATTATGTGGATGAGCTTCGCCACCATCCAGCCACCAGAGCGACCCGGCACCGGGGCTCTCCCGGCGGCGATCATTGCCGGTCGCCTCTCGTTTGGCTGGACTACGCCCGTTGGTGGCTCGGACGCCCTGCCGAAGGCCCTCGTAGCCCACCTCGAAGATCACAACTCGCGGGTGGTAACGTCCGCCTGGGTTAGTGAGTACCTGACCGAGAACGGCACGTGTGTGGGTGTTCGTTGCGCCGATGGTCGCACCTTTCGCGCCACCAAGGCCGTCGTGGCCGGTAGCCATCTAAAGACGCTGAGTGACGCGCTCGACATCTCCACCCCGACTCTCTCGGCGGCCGCAGCACAGTGGCAACCCGGACTCTCGGTCTTCGCCGTTCACTTCGCCCTCCGCGAGCACCCCACCTACCGCACCACCGAGGGGCATGTTCCCGCCGTGGCCGGTGGCATTGGTTCGCCCGACGGTCTGGCCAAGCAAGTTGCTGCCGCCCTGCGAGGCGACGTGGACCTCACGAGTCCATGGCTCTTGATGGTGGACTCGACCGTGGTTGACCCCGACCGAGCCCCCGGCGCTGTTTTCAAGTTCTTGACCATTGCGCCGATGGAGCGTGATGGACAGCCCTGGACCGAGGAGCAGACCCTCGCCTACGCCAACGAACTGGTGGCGTTCGCGCAACGCTACGTCACCGGTCTTGACGACGACAACATTCTCGCCATGCGACCTGAGTCCCCGACCTCCATTGCCGCGCACAACCTGGCCAACATTGCCGGCTCGTGCCACGGTGGTGAGTTCTTGTTAGCCGACGGCTCAGTGATCCCCGGCTGGCGCGACATCCGCACCGAAGTTGACAGGCTCTACCTCACCGGTTCGACCTCGCACCCCGGCGGTTCAGTCTCGGGCCGGCCGGGCCGCAACGCCGCGCGCGAGGTGCTGCGCGATCTCGGCATTGATCCCGCCTCGGTGATGACGACGCCCTAGCGACTACCCCTCACGACGGACTCGTGACCGGCGCACCGCCCTCACGGTACCGACCACGAGCGCCAGCAGTAAGACCGCCACACCGGCCAGGACGAGCAACGCCCCGCAGCCGATCGCAATGAGAGAGGGTCCGCCAAACGAGGTACTCGACCAACGGTCGTGGAAGAAGTGCGAATAAAGAATTGATCCAACGAAGACCACAAGCCCGACACCTGTAAGCACGTTGCCCACGAGCCTGAGGCTGACCGAACGAACTCTTGTGCCGCACTGCGGACAGAAGTGCGGCCGGGCCCGCTTAGTGGCATGTGGCACGTGCGACACTTCATCGGGCCTCGATTCACGCTCTCATTGCGGAGCGTAGTGCCTCGGTGAGTTGGCGAGCCATTCGCGATTCGGGGTGGCCTTGAGGCGCCACGAAGCGACGCTTTCAAAAGACGGAAAAACCCGGCTCTGAGAGCAGAACTTGCAACCACGGAATTCGTTGTGCTCACAGATCCCCTAGCCCGAGACACGGACCAAGGCCCATACCAACGCCGCCTTGAATTGAAATTAGCGGTCTTGTTTGAGTAGGTGGCACCTTGTTCGAGAAAACGAGCCGACACCAGCTGTACTCCAAATTCAACAATGTTCGCCATGACGGAAAGCATGCCGTCATTACCTCACGCGAGACAGTGCCCCCAGCCGAGAACTTCATCCGATAGATGATGCCGACCATTAATCCGTCGGTATTCAGACTCGCGCAGAGCAACCGCCTGTGGGCTCACCGACTGACACGAGCGAAATACCGGCCAGCGCGGCCGCGGCACAACGAGCTCAAATTCAAACGACAGCGAGCGCTTCGAACACCGTCAAACTCCGGCGATCCAAGCTGCACATGAGCCATCCCATTGGCGCCCAAGGTCACCAGCGCTCAGAATCGGATCCGTAAATCTCGCAATCCAGCTAAGAACTTCACCGAAGTCGTTAGGAAGACGTTCCGCAAGTCCTTGCTTACGAACCCAAGCCGACCACCTTATTTGGGCAATCACCTCGTAACCTGCCACTACTTCAGAAAATGGAGCCATTGCCGTTCCTCTACCCTCCGAGACTCGCTGGAGTGCACCGCGCAGTGTTGTCTCGCTCATCGTGTGCGACTGGCTAAGTAAGTAGATATCGCAGAAATCTCGCCACCTCGTGCTCGCCGTTCCGCGCTGAATGGCCGTAACGACCTTCTCGGCAATCACCATTTCAATCGAGTATCCGCGCACTCGAACTTCACCGCCGAGAATACGGGGCAAGTCGATTAACTCTGGCGTGGGCCAGATCGCATCTCCGACGCTCACATCAACATGAAAGGAAACGTCGGCTGTCTCCAATTGACACGGAATCGACACTCGTACACCTGAATATTCGTCGTGATCACGAATCACTTCAGCCTTCGAACGGCTTGTTGTGAAGATGAGACCGTCGTCAACCGGAACTTCCGCAATCTCGTAAATGACTTTTTGGACAGCGCGGGCGTCGTTCGAAAGAGCGTCAGCTTGAAGATCAATGTCGCGAGTCGCGCGCCTCGTATCGAAAGCAGCGAGCAAGACCCCGCCCTTAAGAACGAGATTCCCGACGTGCGCCGACCTGCTCAGGCGGTCTAGGAAGCCTTCGAGGGCGTAAAGATTGAGCATCTCCGAAAATGGTCGTCCCTGCCTGATGGCTTCGCTCCTTAGATCTAACAGCGTGTGTCCTATTTGGACCCACCGGTTCGCCTTGGCCAACTGAGCCTCGTGACCCAGTGGTGATTGCTCACCGTCCGACTTCTCAGACTGACTTCTTTCTGAGTACTCGGTTCCGACCCAGAGCCCTCATCACGTTGCCGTGACGGTTGTGCGGGTGACGATCGGCTCTTCCCGCGTGCTTCGCGGTGCAGATCTGTTGCTGATCAGGCTGTGTCGAGAAGCAAGGCGCTCGGAGTATCCGCTCGTTTCTCGAAGGTGGAC
>DAIPLC010000106.1:0-5337 GCA_036769405.1 Acidimicrobiales bacterium | reverse complement strand
CATTGTGATTGGTGGCGCCGCGGGTGCGGTGCCGGTTCTCATTGGCTGGTCGGCCGTGCAGAACAATGTCACCTGGACGCCCATCTTGCTCTTCATGGTGATCTTTATCTGGACCCCGCCACACTTCTGGGCCCTCGCTGTTCGGTACCGCGATGACTACGAGGCGGCCAATGTGCCCATGATGCCCGTGGTGACCTCGCTGCGGCGCACCACCTTGGAGATTCTGGTGTACTCGGTCATTATGTGGGTGACGACGATTGCCGTTGGCCCCATTGCGCACCTGGGCTGGATCTACGCGCTCTCGGCCACGTTGTTGGGCGGTGCCTTCACCTACATGGCGTTGCGGCTCTACCAGCACGCCCGCATCGGCACGGCCGACGTGGCCGAAGCGATGCGTTTGTTTCACTACTCGATCTCGTACCTCACGGGACTCTTTGTACTGATGGCGGTGGATGTCCTTGTCCGAGGTCACTAAGCAGCGGGGGCGCCCGTCGCCCATGATGTTTATTTCGCTGGGTATTGGGGCAACCATTGCCGTTGTGCTGATCACCATCGTGTCGTACTTCACTGGCGGTACCGTGACGACGCCAACGTCGCAGTCGCCGCTCATCGGCAAGTCGGTTCCGAGCTTCACGCTGAACGACCTCAAGGGTCAGATTATTACGTCACCGTTGTCGACGGAGCATCCGACGTTGCTGGTCTTTCTGGCGAGCTGGTGTGCCCCGTGTCGCAAGGAACTGCCTGGTCTCGCGAGCTACTTGGAACACCACGACCTCGGCAACCTCACTGTGCTCGGTGTCAACTACAACGACGCCGCGTCGAGTGCGCAGGCTCTCGTACAGCGCGCGAACTTCACCTTCCCCGTCGTTCCCGACAGTGGCGCCCTGACGACGACCGACTTTGCCCTCCCGGGCCTCCCCGACACCGTGCTCGTCTCATCGACCGGCAAGGTCCTAGCGGTGACCACCGGCGTGACGAGTGACGCGCAGTTAGCGCAGTACCTCGCGCTCGCGCACTAGTCGAAGCGAAACGTACGAGCCGCTAGGAGCGGCGCGACGAGAGCCCAGAGGCTCAGCACAATCCAGTCGCGCACCGAGGCCGTAACGCCCGCCCCCAGCACGTGGTGGACGACGTCGGCCATGGCCGCGGACGGTAGCCACAAAACAACGTTGCGCATCACACTGGGAAGTGAACTCAGGGGCACCACGATGCCGGAGAACAGCAGTAAGAGGAGATAGAGACCGTTGCTGGCCGCGAGGTTGACTTCGGCGCGCAGACGTCCAGCGAGCAGCAGGCCAATGCCGGCACAGCCCGCCGATCCGAGCACCAGTGCGAGGACCGTCATCGCCGCCGCTGCAACGCCCCCGCGGGGCTGCCAGCCGAGCACAACGGCCACGACGGCCAGTACGGCGACTTGCAGGGCTTCGGTGACCAGCACACTGGCCAGTTTGGCGGCGATGAGTCGGGGTCGACCCAGCGGGGTGACGTGGAGTCGGCGGAGAACGCCGTAGGAGCGTTCGAAGCCGGTGGCGATGGAGAGGGCGACCAGAGACGTCGATAGTACGCACAGCGCCAAAATCCCCGGGGCGAGGAAATCGACGCGCCGTCCCGCCGGCAGGTTGGTGACCTTGACGAGGGAAAAGAAGACGAGGAGTCCGACGGGGATGCCGAGCGTCAGGAGGAGTGTCTCACCGCGCTGGATGGTCATGCGCACCTCGGCGCGCGTCTGGGCCCACCACGTCTTCATCGGGTCTCCTCTAACAGGGCGAGGTAGCGCTCTTCGAGTGAGGCCCGTGAACGAAGGCCGACCAGGGGCCGACCAGCCGCTTCGAGGGCGCTGGTAATTATGGCCAGGTGGTCGCTCGTATTGGCCACGTGACAGGTGAACGACGTGGGGCTGGTCGCGACGACGGGGGCGCCCAGACGGTGAGCGAGATCGTCGACGTCAATGGGGCCAGTGGTGTCGACGATGACGACGGGGTCGCCCGCCAAGTCGGCCAGGGTGCCCTGGGTCAGGATGCGACCGTGCTGCATGATGACGACGCGGTCAGCCAGTCGTTCGGCTTCGGCGAGTTCGTGCGTCGTAATGAGGAGGGCGCAACCCAGGGAGCGTTGTTCCTGCAACAGGGCGCGAATGACTTGTCGCCCTTCGGGGTCGACGGCCGTAGTGGGTTCGTCGAGGACTAAGACCGACGGCCGGCCCAGCAGGGCTAGGGCGAGCAGCGTACGCTGCTGTTCACCACCGCTCAAGCGGCGCCAGGAGGTTTTGGCGCAGTGCCGGAGGTCGAGCAGGGTGAGCAGCTCGCCGGTGTCCCGAGGGTTCTCGTAATAGGTGGCCGTCAGGTCGAGGACCTGGGTGGGCGTCATGGGGAACCAGACACCGCCACGCTGAAGGAGGGCCCCCGTACGCCGGACGACCTCAGTGTGGTTCGCGACGGGATCAAGCCCGAGCATGCGGACCTGTCCGCCGGTGGGGGAGCGAAAACCGAGCAGGGTCTCGACCACGGTGGTTTTGCCCGCTCCGTTGGGGCCGAGAAGCGTGACAATTTCACCCTCGTTGACGTGGCAGGTGACACCGTCAACAGCGGCCAGGGGGCCGAACTGGACCTTGAGGTCGATGGTCTCAATCGCAGTACTCACGTCGTTCCAACCTAGACGCTGCCCGTGCCACGTGCATGCGCTTCACTAGGCTAAGACGCATGATTGATATCGCCCAACTCCGCCGCGAACCCGACGTTGTAAAGGCCGCGCTCGCCCGTCGCGGCGTGGCGAATGAGGTGCTGGACTCGATTATTGCGCTCGACGTGGCGCACCGTCAGCGTCTCCAGGAGGCCGAGAAGCTGCGCGCCGACGTGAAGGAGTTGTCCCGTCAAGTGGGTGAGGCCCGTCGGGCCAAGGACAACGAGACCGCGGAAGCCCTCACCGCCCAGAGTCGCGAACTCGGCGAGGCCGAGCGAGCCGCCTCCGAGGTGGCCGAGGAGCTCGCCGCCACCCTTCGCTCCGAGCTTCTTATGATCCCCAACCTCCCGTCGGAGGACACGCCCGATGGGGCTGACGAGTCGCAGAACGTCGAAGTACGTCGCTGGTGGGTGGGCATGGACGAGGGTGCCCCGTTTCCGACCTACGCCGAGCACCAGCGCATGCCGCACTGGGACGTGGCGAAGGAACTCAATATTCTCGACCTCGAGGCCGGGGTGAAATTAGCCGGCTCGATGTTCCCCCTCTACCGGGGTGACGGCTCGCGTTTGCTGCGCGCCTTCGGCGCCTTCGCACTCGACCAGCACCGTGACGCGTACGAAGAGATTCGTCCGCCGAGCTTCGCGCTGACCGAGACCATGATGTCAACGGGCCACCTCCCGAAGTCGCAAGACGACATGTACGCCATCGAGCGAGACGACCTGTGGGCCATTCCCACCGCTGAGGTACCCCTGACCTCGATGCACCGCAACGAGATCCTGGACGCCGCGACGTTGCCAATTCGCATGACCGCCCAGACACCCTGTTTCCGTCGGGAAGCCGGTTCCGCCGGTCGCGACACGCGCGGCCTGCTGCGCGTCCACGAATTCGACAAGGTGGAGCTCTTCGCCTACTGCCTGCCCGAACAGGCCATGGCCGCGCACGCCGACATTCTGGCGCGGGCCGAAGGACTGCTGCAGAAGTTGGGCCTCACCTACCGAGTACTGGACCTGTGCGCCGGTGACCTCGGTACCTCGTCGGCACGCACCGTCGACCTCGAAGTCTTTAGCCCCGGGGTTGACCGCTGGCTGGAAGTCAGTTCCGTGTCGTGGTTCCGGGACTTTCAGGCTCGTCGCGCCAACGTGCGCTACCGCACCGAATCGGGGACGCAGTTCGTCCACACCGTCAATGGTTCGGCGCTGGCGTGGGCCCGTATCTGGGCCGCCGTAGTGGAGACGAACCGTCTGGAAGACGGTTCAGTGAAGGTTCCCGACGTCCTCGTGCCCTACCTCGGTGGGCAGACCCACCTGGTGGCGCCTACTTCGTAGCTTCGAGGCGGTAGCCGACACCACGCACGGTCGTGATGTAGGCCGGCGACTTGGGGTCTTCTTCAACCAGGCTCCGAAGTCGCTTGATGTGTACGTCGAGGGTCTTGGTGTCACCGACGTAGTCGTTACCCCAGACGCGGTCGATGAGTACTTCTCGGGTCAGCACGCGACCAGGGTTCTCCATCAGTAACTGCAACAGGGCGAACTCTTTCTTGCGGAGCTTGACCTCTTCGTCCCCAACGAAGCAGCGCCGGGCGTCGATGTCGAGACGAAGCGTCGCGTGAATGAGCACTTCTTCACTCTCGGGGGTGGCGTTGTGGCCCTCGCGACGACGAAGGACGGCACGAATACGAGCGACGAGTTCACGTAGTCGGTAGGGCTTCGTGACGTAGTCGTCGGCCCCGATCTCGAGCATCAGCACCATGTCGACTTCTTCGCCCTTGGCGCTCACGATGATGATGGGGAGATCACTGGTGGTACGAATGGCGCGACAGACGTCGAGCCCCGACATCTTCGGCAGCATCAGGTCTAGGAGGACGAGGTCAAACGTCTTGGACTGAAACAGCGACAGACCCTCCTGGCCATCGCGTGCGATGGTGACATCAAAGCCTTCACGAGTGAGGCCGATGTGGAGGGCGTCGATAAAGGACTCCTCGTCCTCGACGACGAGGATCCGAATGCGCTGGTCAGGGACGGACGTCTTTGTCATGCGTTGTGTACCGGCAGTTCTAACGTGAAGGTGCTACCTTCGCCTTCGCGGGAGTCAACAAAGACTCGGCCGCCATGGTTTTGTGCCACGTGTCGAACAATACTCAATCCGAGACCGGTACCGCCGGTGGCCCGGGCGCGACCCGGGTCAACGCGGTAAAAGCGTTCAAAAATACGGTCCAGATCCTTGGAAGGAATGCCAATTCCCTGGTCGCGGATGGCAATTCGCACGAGCGGCGTCGTCACGTCGGAGGTGCCGTCGGGTTCAATCCGGCTAATGCTCACGGTGATGGTGCCGTCAGTCGGCGAGTAGACGACAGCATTTTCGAGCAGTGCCTGCACGGCGGAGATGAGTTGGCGACGGTCACCACCGACCACGAAGTTCACCTCGGTGTCGTCGAGAGCCAAGTGCACGTGGGCCTGTTCGGCCGCCATACGAATGCGCTCGACCGCGTCGGCGACAACCACGGCGATAGCGACCGGCTCACGGGTCGGCTGGCCCTCGCCTTCAATACGGGAGAGGTCGAGTAAGTCCTCGATGATGCGATTAACGCGGAAGGCTTCGTTGTTGATGCGCTCGGCCAAACGATTAGCCACAACGGGGTCCTTTTCGAACTGCAACGTT
>DAIPLC010000105.1:0-5361 GCA_036769405.1 Acidimicrobiales bacterium | reverse complement strand
CGCGCGAAGCCGGTGGCGGTGACAGCAAGGCCAATCGCGGGGTACGCCAGTCGCGCCGATCGCCGGAGAAGGGTGTTGCGGGTGCCTGACGACGCAACCCCACCGCCAGACCGACCACGAGACAGACCCCGGCCACGGCGAACAGGGTGCTCAACAGCGCCACGACATTGACGCCGGTGAAGAGCGTCGAAACCATCATGGTGATGGAGAGCACCACGAGGGTTGACACAATCGTCACGGCCACCACGTTGACCCACTTGGTGTTGACCCACGGGCCCATGAGCTCGCGGTCGTTACACAGCAAGAGCACATTAATGGTGGTACTCGGCAGCATCAAGCCACAGATTGCTTGCACGGCCAAGGTAATGAGGCCAAGCGGGGCGTGGGGAATCAGGGCCACCGTGCCGGCCACGGCCAGCAGGGCGGCGAAGGCCCCGAAGAAGCCCTTGGCGTCACGGAGGCGGGAGTTGAGACTGGCACTGAGGGAGTTGGTCGAAAAGTCACCGAGGGCGTAGGAACTTGCCAGGGTGACGGCGGCGGCCCCGATGACCGACGAGTTGAGGAGAAGTACCGCGAAGAGGGCGCCGGAGCCGTGGCCGACGTAATGACTCAGCCCGCGCGCAATACCGAGGGCGTCGTGGAAAGAGGTGGTGTTCCCGTGGGGGGCGAGGGCGGCGGTCGTGGCAATAATGGCGCCCGCGCCAATGACCACGATGAATGACCCGAGCACCGTATCCACGCGTTCGTAATTCAGCCACCGTGGGGTGATCTTCTTGTCGACAATGTTCGACTGCTGGAAGTAGAGCTGCCATGGCGCCACCGTGGTGCCGATGATGGAAATGATCAGGAGGACAGCGGCCGAGGTTGCCCCACCGCGAATACCGGGCACGACGAAGTGGGAGGCCACCGTACCCACGTGGGGGTGGGCGCTGAGGACGAGGGGCACGATGACGAAATTGACGGCCACGAAGAGCATCATGAATCGCTCCCAGCGCTGGAAGGAGCCCGAGGCGGTCACGGCGAAGAGTAGGACAACGGCGATGGGCACGGAGAGAAACGGAGAGATGCCGAAGTAGCGCATCGAGAGGGAGATACCGATGAATTCGGTGATAATGATCAGAAAGTTGAGGAAGAGAATCGACGAAATGGAGACGTTGCCCCAGGTCCGGCCGAAACGCTCACGAATCAGGCGGCCGTGGCCCACGCCCGTTACCGCGCCAAGTCGGGCGACCATCTCCTGTACGACGACGAGCACCGGAATAAGCAGGGGTAGAACCCACAGCAGGGTGTAGCCAAAGTCTTGACCGGCCTGAGCGTAGGTGGAGACGCCACCGGCGTCGTTGTCGCCCACCATCACGATGAGCCCCGGACCAATGATGGCGAGCAGGGTCAGTATGCGGGCTCGCACGCCCTTGCGTGATCCGGTGTCGTGCGAACCGATGGAGCCGAACGCGCCGGAGATTTGGTGTTCTTGGTGCTTATCCACGGGTTCGCCTCCTTTCGTCGCGGGTAGTGTCGTGGCGACCACCCGGCGACGAGCGGAACGAAGTCCGCCCGAAGGTCGTCAGTGGTCGGTGAGTAGCTGGAATACCGAAGAAGTGGTACTTGGGGGTTTCAGACAAGCCCCCTTAGAACGGTTCGACCTAGGCGACGAGGGATCACTGTTCCGCCCCCGTCATGCCGAATTCTTTGCGCCACCCTTGGGGCAGCAGCTCTTCGAGCAAGTCGTCCACGGTGATAACCCCGAGCATCGTGTCGTGGGTTTCATCGAGCACTGGCAACACCGTCAGGTTGAAGTCACTCATCACGCGCGTCACCCGGTGCACGTCCCACTGGGCGTGCACGTGGCTGATGGTATTGCGGGCCACCGAAGCCGCGGTGTCATCCTCGCGGGCCTTGACTAGCGAGCCGAGTGAGACGGCGCCAACGGGGCGTCCCTCGCCGTCGAGGATAAAGACCGCGTGGAGTGACTCAACGGGTACGTTCGACGAGCGAATGGCGTCGAGCGCGTCGCGGACGGTGGCCGACTCGCCCACCGAGACGAAGTCGGTGTTCATGAGACCACCGGCCGAGTCGGCGTTGTAGGAGAGGAGCTGACGTACCTTGGTTTGCTGGTCGTGCGGCAGACTCTCGAGAATGGGGAGGCGGCGTTCTTGGTCGACCTCGTTAATCAGGTCGGCCGCATCGTCGGGCTCCATACGCGAAAGTAGTCGGGCCGCCTCGATGTCGGTGCGGGCCTCGATGAACTCGAGCTGGTGCTCAGTGTTGAGTTCTTCGAAGACGTCGGCCTCGAGCTCGCGGTCCAGGCCCACGGCCTCGATGATCTCTTCACCCTCTTCGTGACTGGCCTGTTCCACCAAGTCGGCAATCTGCGCCGGGTGAAGTTTGGCCAGCTTGCGGTAGGGAATACGCAGGCGAGCCGAGGGGACGTGCGAGACGAAGGGCTCAATGGAAGCGAAGTCGACGATAGCGTCGGCCTTGACTCGCTGACCCAGGGTGCGACCGAGTACGCGACGGAAGAAGGGGCGTTGACTCGGGTCGACACCCACCACTTCCCAGCGACCCTCGATCTCAGCAATTTCGATCTCGTTGGCGATAATCAGGCGTCCGCGGACCAGGTTGATGAGGTTACGAGCCAGAAGGTCTTCGGCCAAGAGGAGTTCGCCGGGACGACGCTCGAAGCGACGCAGGTCGACGCGTTTGCCCTGGAAGGTCATGCGGCCCTCGGCCAGACCGCCAATCTTGCGGATGGGGACGAAGGTGTTGCGCCCCTCGATCTTGATAACCGCGCCCACAATTGGCGGGTGCGCGTCATCGCCGAGACGAGCAACGAGGTCCTGCACGCGACCGATACGCCCGCCATCAAGGTCGTACATGGGTCGCTTCAGGAACGTCGAGAGGTGCAAAATAGTCGTCATAGGGCTTCCACTAAGGCTACCCCCTTGACGAGCGACCACTCCAGCGAACCCGAGTGAACTCTTGGTAGCAGTTCCCCTACAGGGAGCGGAAGTTCGCCAACACCTCGGTGACCCGCATGACGTGGTCATCGGTGATACCCGCGTGCACGACGAAGCGCGCCCGCTTCGGACCAATGGTACCACCCATCACGCCGTAGCCCTCGAGTTCGTGCACGATCTGACGAGCCTGCGGGTGAGTGAATGCCACGATATTGGTGCGACATGTCGAGGGGTCGTACCCCGACTCGGGAAAGGCCGCGGCGAATGCGGAAGCCAGCGTCGCCGCCCGGGCGTGATCCTCCGCCAACCGGTCAATCATGGTCAACGCCACGAGTCCCGCGGCGGCCAAGAAACCAACCTGGCGCATGGTGCCACCGAGTCGCTTGCGCTCGAGGCGCGCTCGCTCCATCATGTCAGCAGGCCCCGCCAAGAGCGAGCCCACGGGAGCGCACAGCCCCTTCGAGAGACAGGCCATCACCGTGGTGGCCGGCGCCGCGATAACGGCCGGCGCGACCCCGGTCGCGACCGCCGCGTTGAAGAGACGAGCCCCGTCGAGGTGGAGCGGGCGACCGTCAATGGCGCGAGCGAGCGCCTCGATTTCGGCCACGTCCCACGGGGTACCGCCCGAGGGCATGTGAGTGTTTTCGATAGACACCATCCCCACGTGGGGCTGGTGATCGTGTTCGGCGTCGAGGTAGTGGCGTACTTCGTCGAGGGCCAACGCCCCCTTCGAGTCATCAACGAGGGCGAACTGCACGCTGGAGTTGGCGGCCGAGGCGCCATACTCAAAGCTCACGATGTGCTGATCGCGACCGGCAATGATGAGGTCGCCCCGTTGCGTGTGCAGGCGGACCGCAATCTGATTGGCCATCACGCCCGAGGGCACGAAGACGGCTGCTTCCTTGCCGACCAGCGCCGCGAAGGTGGCTTCCAGCGTGGCCACCGTGGGGTCGTCGCCAAACCCGTCATCGCCCACCACGGCGGTGGCCATCGCCTCACGCATCTGGGGTGTGGGTTGGGTGACGGTGTCGCTGCGGAGGTCAATGAAGTCGGTCATGGTGGCAACTTTAGCCAGCGCCCTCGCCGTTCTTCGTCGGCTCCTGGCTCGGCCTGCGGGGAAAAGTACGGTCCTAGGATAAAGACATGACCACTGACTGGACTACTCGGCTCCCAACGGCTCACAACGTGCACACGGTGCTCGGCATTGAAACGGAAGAAGTATCCCCCGAGCGCGTGGTCCTTCGACTTAACGTCACCCCCGATGTCCACCAGCCCTTCGGCATTCTGCACGGTGGTGTCTCGGCGCTGCTCGCCGAGGGGGCGGCCTCCATCGGTGGCGTTGTCAGCGTGCCCGAAGGGTACGTCGTGGTGGGCACCGAGCTCAACTGCTCCCACTTACGTCCCGTCCGCAGCGGGATCATCCGCGCAATCGCTACCCCGATTCGTAAGGGCCGCACCGTGCACGTGTGGGCGGTCGAGATTATCGACGACGCCGGACGCCAGATTTCGGTGTCGCGCTGTTCACTCCAGGTGGTGAAGGAACCCTCCAGCCAGTCCTCGGGCGTAGAATTGAGAGAACCGAATTAGCCAGGTAAGGGGCTCCATCATGGGCGTACGTTTCACCGGCTGGGGCATTGGCCTTCCAGATCGCATTCTCACTAACGACGAGCTCTCCTTGACACTCGACACGTCCGACGAGTGGATTTCCGAGCGCACCGGCATCCGCGAGCGCCGCATTGGTGGCACGACTCGCTCGTTGGGTGCCGAAGCGGCCCGCGCGGCCATTGCCGACGCCGGACTCACGCCGGCCGACATTGACTTCATCCTGCTCGCCACCACGACGCCGGACCGGATGGCGCCCGCCACGGCGGCAATGATTCAATCGGACATTGGCGCCACCTGCGCCGCCCTCGACATCAACGCCGCCTGCTCGGGCTTCATGTACGGCGTGCGCGTCGCTCAGGGCCTCATCGAGACCGGCACCCGCCGCGTTCTCCTCATTGGTTCCGAGCAGCTCTCGGGCTGGGTCGACTGGACTGACCGTCGCACCGCGGTGCTGTTCGGTGACGGCGCGGGAGCCTGCGTCATGGAGTTCAGCAGCGAGACCAATGACGTCATCTCCTCCACCCTCGGGTGCGATGGGGCGGCCGCCGAAATTCTCTCGTGCCACCACAACGCCACCTTCACCATGGACGGCCAGGAGGTCTTCCGCCGCGCGGTACGCGCCGTGGTGGAGTCGAGCGAAGACGCCATGGCCAAGGCCGGCATTACCGCCGACGACATTGCCCTGATGATCCCCCACCAGGCCAACGTTCGCATCATCCAGGCCATGGCCGACCGTCTCTCCATCCCCATGGAACGTGCCGTGATCACCCTCGACCGCTACGGCAACACCTCGGCGTCT
>DAIPLC010000001.1:0-22497 GCA_036769405.1 Acidimicrobiales bacterium | reverse complement strand
TGGTCGTTGTGGTGCACGTGGGCTCGTAGGCATCTGTCTACTCTGCCAGAAACTAAACTCGCCGGTTCGCTCGAAGGCCGTAGTTACTACTATGGACGTAGGGAATATCCCCCAGAGGAGCACTATGTCGATTGACAATCTTGATTTCAGCCGGTACCAGTTGGGCTGGTCGGACGAGCAAATCCCAATCTTCAAGCCAAAAAAGGGCATCAACGAGGCCATCGTCCGTGAAATGTCCGGCATTAAGAATGAAGCTCCCTGGATGCTGGAATTCCGCCTGAATGCCCTCAAGCGCTTCGAAAAGAAGCCCATGCTCGACTGGTTCGCCACTCGCATGCCCGACCTCGACTTCAACGACATTTATTACTACATCAAGCCCACTGGTGGTCAGGTCGACAAGTGGGAAGACCTGCCCGACGCGATTAAGAACACCTACGAGCGCCTGGGAATTCCCGAAGCTGAGCGTAAGTACCTCGCTGGTGTCACCGCCCAGTACGAATCGGAAGTGGTCTTTCATCGCAATCGTGAGGACCTCGAGCGCTTGGGCGTCTTGTTCTGCGACATGGACACCGCGGTTCGCGAGTACCCCGACCTGGTGAAGAAGTACTTCGGGTCAGTTATCCCACCGAACGACAACAAATTCGCTGCGCTGAACTCGGCCGTTTGGTCGGGTGGATCGTTCATCTACGTCCCGCCAGGGGTCGTGGTGGACCAGCCGCTGCAGGCCTACTTCCGCATTAACACTGAGAACATGGGCCAGTTTGAGCGCACGTTGATCATCGCGGACGAAGGTTCGCAGGTCCACTACGTCGAAGGGTGCTCGGCACCGGTCTATTCAACCGACTCGCTGCACTCGGCCGTGGTCGAACTCGTAGCGCTCAAGGGTGCGCGTATCACCTACACGACCATTCAGAACTGGTCGAACAATGTCTACAACCTCGTCACCAAGCGCGCCCGCGCCGAGGAAGAGGCGCACGTCGAGTGGATCGACGGCAACATCGGGTCCCGTTTGACCATGAAGTACCCCAGTGTCTACTTGATGGGACCGAAGGCGTCGGGTGAAGTCTTGTCCGTAGCGTACGCCGGTGCTGGTCAGATCCAAGACGCGGGTGCCAAGATGGTCCACTGCGCCCCCGAGACCACCTCGACCATCGTGTCGAAGTCAATCTCGAAGGACGGCGGTCTCACTACCTACCGTGGCCTCGTCAAGGTGGAGGAGGGTGCCACGGGTGCCAAGAGTTTCGTGCGCTGTGACGCACTGATCCTCGACGAACTCTCCATCTCCGAAACCAAGCCCTACATGGAAGTCGGCGAGCAGGACGCCTCGATTGGCCACGAAGCAACGGTGTCGAAGATCGGTGACGACCAATTGTTCTACCTGATGAGTCGCGGTCTTACCGAAAGTCAGGCCATGGGCATGATTGTCAACGGCTTTATCGAGCCGGTGACGCGCACGCTGCCAATGGAATACGCAGTCGAGTGGTCACGCTTGATAGAACTACAGATGGAAGGTTCCATCGGTTAGTCGACGTCGTCGCGTCCGATTGAGCCGAGGGAGATCAACCTCAATGGCCATGCGTGAAGAGTGCAAGCACTACCAGTCTCGTACGTATCAGTCGGGCGAGGTGGCACGGTTTTGCTCGCTCGGGAATGCCCCTGATCAACCCTGGGCTTGCCCAGCTGACTGCATGACGTTTGAGCCCCGGTTCGCGGACGTCGGGTGGTCTCATGGATCGTTGGCCCGCCGCCCAAACGTCGAGCCCGAGCCTGGGTCAGAAATTCCCGTGGAAGAGCGACGGGAAGTGCTCGACGCGGCGAGTCAAATTATTGATGCGGTCGCGGCTGACTTCGTGGAGGAACGGCTGCGTGAACTTGGTGAGGTCACTGACGCGACGCCTCGCTGGAAGTTCTGGCGCCGACGGTCCTCCTGACCACTACACTGACCCAGTCCTAATTATGAGCACTTTCTTCGACTTCGCCAACGCCCAACTCGCTTCCCACAACGACACTCTTCGCCAGCAACTCTGGGAGCGGTTTGTTGAGGTTGGCTTGCCCTCCACAACCGATGAAGTGTGGCGCTACGCCCCACTCGGTGATTTTGACCTCGATTCCTTCGTGGCCACTGACTCGTCCGGACAGGCCGCTCCGCTGGCTGACGCCCTAGCGGCCCACGCCGGCGTGACTGCGCACGTGGTTGATGGTGTGCTGACCCATGTTGACGGTGAAGCTCCCGGCCTCCGTATTCAGCAGACCGCTGCGGAGACGTCCATCGTCCTCGAGCACTACGACGGCGACGCGTTCGCCCTGCTCAACGGGGCCCTGACCCCAAACCCCATCACCATTGAGGTCGGCGCTGGCGCCACCGTTAGTGGGCCGTTGTTGATTGTCAATACGACGACTCGATCAACCTCATTCCCGCAACTCATCATTCACGCGGGCGACAACAGCACCCTCTCCATCGTGGAATACGTTGCCGGAGGCGCAAACGCCCTCGTGGTGCCGCTCACGGAGCTCCACGTCGGTGTCAACGCGTCGCTCCACCTCACGACCTACCAACGGTTGGCGCCGACCGCCTGGCACATTGCTCGTTCGGGCGCCTACCTCGCGAAGGACGCCCGTCTACGCCAGTCAGTAATCAGTCTGGGCGGCCACTACAACCGTTCGCGCAATGACGCCGACATGGTGGGCGCTAACGCCGAAAACGAATTGCGGACCACATTCCTCGGTACCGGTACCCAGATTCACGACTACCGCACTCGCCAGTTTCACATCGCCGGCCGCACACGCTCGACATTGCTCTCGAAGGGTGCCGTTGCCGACACTGCTCGCTCGGTCTACACCGGCTTGATTGAAATTGAGAAGGGCGCTAAGCGCACCGATGCTCGCCAGACCAATCACAATCTGCTGTTGTCGCCCCACGCGCACGCTGACTCGGTGCCCAACCTGGATATCCGTGAGAACGACGTCATGTGCGCGCACGCCTCGAGCGTGGGCCCACTGGACGAACTCCAGCGCTGGTACCTCGAGTCCCGCGGCGTGCCGCGCGACGTTGCGGAGCGTCTGATGATTCAGGGATTCTTCTACGAAATGGTGGCTACCTTGCCCGAAGGACTCGCGGCCGTAGTCGAAGCCGACATCACCGAGGCTCTCGCGGCCACCACGGTGGTAACGCCATGACGACAATTGACCTTGGACAGCTGAGCGACTTCGTCAGCGGCGAAGCCCGTCAGATTAAGGGTGCGGGTCGCACTCTCGTCGTGGTGCGTATCGAGGACGACCTGTACGTCCTCGACGACCGCTGCAGCCACGAAGACTTCTCCCTCTCACTTGGCGCCGTCGACGTGGACCAGCGCGAAATTGAGTGCGAGCGTCACGGCGCGATGTTTGATCTCACGACCGGCCAGCCGGCCTCGTTTCCCGCAACCCGTCCCGTGGCCCGCTATGACGTGGTCTCGGTTGATGGACGATACGAAGTGGTGGTGCCATGACAGCTGAACTAAAGATTGAAGGCTTGCGCGTCAGTGTCGCGGGCAAGGAAGTTCTCAAGGGTTTCGACCTCACGATGCACGCGGGTGAGGTCCACGTCATTATGGGACCTAACGGATCGGGTAAGTCCACCCTGGCGCACGCCCTCGCGGGACACCCTGGCTACAAGGTGCTTGACGGAAGCGTCACGCTCGACGGCGTCGATCTGTTGGCTCTGTCGCCCTCCGAGCGTGCGCGTCACGGCCTGCTCCTGGCCCTGCAGCAGCCCCTCGAAGTACCTGGAGTGCGCCCCTACGACGTGATGGCCGCCGCCGGCGCACCCATTGACGGTCTCCGTGAGCGCATGCGCGACGAGGCCGAGCGGGTTGTCTTGCGTCCCGAACTCCTCGAGCGCTTCTTGAACGTTGACCTCTCGGGTGGTGAGCGTAAGCGCGCCGAGATGGTGCAACTCGGCACGTTGCGTCCCACCTTCGCCATGCTCGACGAGATTGACTCCGGTTTGGATGTTGACGCACTCAGCGCCGTCGCTCGTCGCCTGCAAGCGGCGACGACGGAATGGGGCTGTGGCGTCCTCGTCATCACCCACTTCAGTCGTTTGCTGCAGGAGTTGACCCCTACCGTGATTCACGTTGTCAGTGCTGGTCGCGTCGTTGCAACGGGTGGCCCCGAGATGGCAGAGATTCTCGAACGTGACGGCTACGAACCGTTCCGCGATCTCGCCCGTCCGTAACGTAAAGGTACTCGGGTAGAATCCATTTATGGCTGAACAACCACCACGGGACTCTGAGAGCCGACTGTCGTCGGCCGGCCGTCGTGATTTGGCCAACGCGCAGCGCCTCGCGGCTCTGGGCGAAGCGATTGATCGCAAGGCCGGTGTCGCCACCAAGAAACCTCGAGGCGGCAAGCGCTCGACGTCACGCAAGCTCATCATCACGGGTGTCGTAGTCGTCGGATTGATTGTGGCCTTGCTTGGCGGCGGCTACCTCTACGCCCAGCTCAAATTCGCCTCGATTCCGAAACTCTCCTCGGCCGGGGAAGTGCACACGTTGGGCAATCAGCCCTTTAATATTCTCGAAATCGGTTCTGACTCCCGCGCCGGATTGACCGGAGCCGAAGCGGCCATGACGGGCGCCGGCACGGCTGCGTCCCCCGGTGGCCAGCGTTCTGACGTCGTGAAGATTATGCACGTCGATCCGGTCCACCAGACGATTGCGACCCTGTCGATTCCTCGTGACACGATGATGTCGCTACTGAAGAATCAGGCGAAGTACGGCAACTACAACCGCATTAACGTGAACTTTGAGAATGGCTCAGCGCTCGTCGCCCAGACCATTACCGCCAACCTGGGTATTCCCATTGCCCACACCATCGCCGTCAGTTTTGGTGGTCTCGTCAACGCCGCCTCAGCGATCGGTGGCGTGCGTATGTACTTCCCGTACCCCGCTCGCGATACCTACTCGGGTCTTCGCGTGCGCACGGCAGGATGTCGCACCATCAACACGACGATGGCGCTCGCCCTCGCTCGTTCTCGCCACTACGAATGGTACGAGCACAACCAGTGGAACACCGACGTCACCAGTGACTACGGACGCATTTACCGGCAGAACGAATTCATCAAGGCCTTCATCGCTCAGGCGAAGACCCTCTGGAATCCACTGACCATCAATAATCTGCTTTCCGCGCTGCCGCAGGGCATCTCACTCGACTCGAATTTCACGCTGAACGAATTGATCGCTTTGGCGTACCGCTTCCACGGCATTAGCCCCAACGCGATGTCGTACTACACACTGCCGGTCGTGGGCGGCCGGAGCACCCTGGGTGATGTGCTCTTCATCAATCAGCCAACGGCGCAACAGACGTTGGTAAAGATCTTCGGCTCACAGTTGCTTCGCCCGACGAATCCACCACCGAACACCACTGGCGCAACGCCAATGCCTCCCGTGATTACGATCCCGAAGCCCGCGCCAACGACGACGGCCAAGCACACGTCGACGAGCGGTGCGGTCAAGCACCACAAGCCCGCCACCCCCGTGACAACGACCACGGTCGTGGGTGACCAGTGGTTCGACCCGGTTCCCTGCTGAGTTAGCTCGACGTTTCGTCGAGCGCCTGGGTGAGGGTATTCCAGGCCAACGTCGCGCACTTGATGCGAACGGGGAATTTTACGACTCCCGCCAAGGCCGCCAACTCGCCCATTTTGCGAAGCTCCGCGGGGGAGTGCTCAACGTCGCTCGGTCCCATCATGAGGTCTTTGAAGGTCGCGATGACGGCCCGAGCGTCGTCCACGGACTTTCCCTTGACGGCGGCGCTCATGAGTGAAGACGAGGCCTGCGAGATGGAGCACCCCTGACCGGTGAGCTTGATGTCGGTAACGACGCCGTCGGTGACGTTCAGGTACACGGTGATCTCGTCACCGCAGAGTGGGTTGAAACCCTCGACCCGCACGGCGGGTGGTTCCAGTTCACCGCGGTTGCGCGGCGTCCGGTAGTGGTCGAGGATGATCTCGCGGTAGAGGTCGTCGAGGCTACTCATGCGCCGAACATGGTCATGGCGTCATCGAGTGCGTCGAGAAGCGCATCGGTGTCGCTGGTGAGGGAGTAGGGGCCGAAGGAGGCGCGGGCCGTGGCATTCAGGCCAAAGCGCTTCATTAGTGGCTTTGCGCAGTGGTGACCGGGTCGCACGCAGACCCCGTGTTGGTCGAGTACCTGGGAGATGTCGTGTGGATGGACACCCGGAATGTCGAAACTAATGACGCCGCCGCGACGGTCCACCGTGCCGGGTCCGATAATGCGGACGCGACCATCAAAGCGGTCCTGCAGTCGGGTGAGGGCGTCCGCGGTGAGGTGCGCCTCGTGGGTCGCGACGTGGGCCATACCGAGCCCTTCGAGGTACCGAACGGCGGCCCCGAGTCCCACGGCTTCGGCAATGGGCGGAGTGCCCGCTTCAAACCGAGCTGGCACGGGGGCGTAGGTAAAGCCATTGACGGAAACGTCACCGATCATGCCCCCGCCACCGAGGAAGGGTGGCATGGCGTCGAGGATGGCCTTGCGACCCCAGAGGACGCCGATACCAGTCGGCCCGAGCATCTTGTGAGCGGAGAAGGCGAGGAAGTCGCAGTCCATGGCGACGAGGTCGGTCACGGAGTGGGCGACGGACTGAGCGCCGTCAACGGCGAGCAGCGCCCCGACGGCGTGGGCGGCGTCGGCCAACTCACGAATCGGATTAATCGTGCCGAGCACATTTGACATCGCGGTGACCGACACCAACTTCACACCCTGCAGGAGGGCGTCGAGATTAGAGAGGTCGAGACGGAAGTCGTCGGTGACGGGAAGGAAGCGGACTTCAATACCAATGGCGTCGCGTAGTTGGAACCAGGGCACGATGTTGGCGTGGTGCTCCATCTCGCTGAGGAGGACGACGTCGCCCGCCTTCAGGAACGTGGCGCCCCACGAACGAGCCAGGAGATTGAAGGATTCGGTGCAGTTCTTCGTGAAGATCACTTCTTCGGCGCCGCCTGGCGCGTTGAGAAAGCGGGCGACGGCCGATCGGGCGTCTTCGTACAGGGCCGTTGCTTCGGCGGCCGTTTGGTACACGCCGCGGTGCACGTTGGCGTGGTGGAGTGCGTAGTACCGATCCATGGCTTCCACCACAGCGCGAGGGGGAAGTGAGGTGGCGCCGGAGTCGAGGTACGTCAGTGGGTTGCCATTGACGACCCGCTTGAGCTGGGCAATGTCACCGCGCACGAAGCGGGCGTTGAAGGTGCTCACGCGACACCCGACGGGCGCAGGCTCTCGTACCCGTGCTCCTCGATGAGTTGGGCGAGGCTGGCGTCTCCGGAGCGCTCGATACGACCGTCGATCAACACGTGCACGTGGTCGGGCTGAATCTCTTCGAGCAGCTTCACGTAGTGGGTAACGACCACGACACCCATCGCGGGGTGCTCTTCGCGAACGGTGCGCACGCCGCGGGCCACAATGCGAAGAGCGTCAATGTCGAGTCCCGAGTCGGTCTCGTCGAGCAGGGCCACGATGGGGGTCAGCAGCGCCATCTGGAGCACCTCGTTGCGCTTGCGCTCACCACCACTGAAGCCGTCATTCAAGTGACGCTCGGCGAACGCGGGGTCCATGCCCAGGCGGTCCATCCATTCCATGAGGTCGAGGCGGACTTCCAAAACGGAGAGTTCTTCGAGACCGCGTCGCGCGGCGATGGCCTGGCGCAGAAACTGCACCACCGAGACGCCACCAATGGCCTCGGGATACTGGAAGGCGAGGAAGATGCCGGCGCGGGCGCGCTGGTCGGGTGACCACTCGGCGATGTCTTCGCCGTTGAGGAGAATCTGGCCCTGCGTAACGGTGTAACCAGGGTGCCCCATGACAACACTGGCCAGTGTTGACTTACCGGCGCCGTTGGGACCCATGAGCGCGTGAACTTCGCCTTCGTTGACAATCAGGTCAACGCCACGCAAAATGGCGTTGCCTTCAGCATTGACGTGCAAATTACGGAGTTCAAGGAGAGGAGTGGTCACCCCTCAAGACTACCGGCGACACCGTTCGGCCGTACTCGCCACGTAGTCTGGACGGACACGCTCATGCTGGAACACCATCAACTACTCAGTGGCGAGTCCACCCTCGATATCCGTATCGCCCTGCCGACGGGTCGCCTCAGTACGACGCACGCACTCGTCTTCGTTCACGGTTTACCCCGCGCGCAGGGCCTCGGCCGCCAAGCAGCCGCCCTACTGCCCCAACTGGCCGAACACGTCGCCAATGAATCGGGCTGGACGGTCGCGACGGGGACCCTCTCGGGCGTCGGCGCGAGTACCGGCACCTTCTCGCCCTCGCGATGGCTCGCTGACCTCGGCGTGCTACTCGACTTCCTGGCTCGAGAAGACCGCGGGATAACACTGGCTGGTTTTGGTCTTGGGGGTAGCCTCGCCCTCCGTTACGCCGCACGACACGACGACATTCGTGGCGTGGCCACCTTCGCCGCCCCGGCTCACCTTGACCGGTGGGCAGGGCCGCCCCGATCATTCCACGAACTCGTCCAGCTCGCGGGCGTTGTCGGGAGCGCCGACGAGTTACTCGACGAAACGCTCCTCTACAACGAGTTGCTCGCGCTCGATCCGCTGGGGGCCATCGCGGCCATTCCTCCGCGACGTTTATTGATTGGTCACGGAAGTGACGACCTCGAGGTGCCGGCCTCGGAGGCGCGAGAATTGGTCGCCGCCGCGGACGGGCGGGCCGAACTTCGCATCATCCAAAGCGCGGGTCACCAACTTCGGGCCGACCCTCGGATGGTGGCGACCCTACTGGGGTGGCTCGACCGCCACCGCTGACCGAGCACTGTCGAGCGCCTGACGTAAGCGGCGCGAGGTCGCTTCGGGATCACTCGCTTCGGTAAGGGCGCGAACCACGACGAAGTGACGAAGCCCCCGGGCCACAAGGTCGCCCACGGTGTCTTCATTTACCCCACCCGTCACAAACACGGGCAGCGCCGTGAGGGCCTGGGAAGTGACGGCGTAGTCGACTCCAGTGCCCGCGCGACCGAGCTTGGTTGGTGTGGCGACAATCGGTCCCGCACTGAGGTAGGAGACCGGCTGCAAGAGGCCCGCGGCAAATTCGGCCGGTTCGTTGGTTGATAGACCGACGATGGCGTCGTTGCCAAGGAGCTCTCGGCATCGAGCAACAGACGTATCGTCCTGACCGACGTGCACGCCATCGGCGGCCACATCGGCGGCCAATTCCGGGGAGTCATTCATGATGAACGGCACGCCAAAGTCCCGACAAATCGGTACCATACGAAGGGCCATGGCGTGGCGTAGCGATTCGTCGGCCACCTTTTCGCGAAGTTGCACAACGTCAACACCTCCGCGCAAGACGGCCGGTAGAAAGGTCTCCATGTCGTCGCGAAGTCCGACACAGAGGTAGAGAGAACGGGTGGCGAGTGACTGCATCGCACCACACTAGGACCAATGCTGGTATTTCTAGTGATTTAGGGCAGAATAGAACTATGCAGATTCCCGCCAAGGCCGACTACGCGATTCGCGCGCTCCTTAGCCTCGCGGCGAGCGACATCTCGGTAAGTGCGGAACACCTCGCCCAGGAACAAGAACTCCCCGCGAAATTTCTCGGGGCCATTCTCTCGGACCTTCGACGGGGTGGCCTGGTGACGAGTCAGCGCGGTCCCGATGGTGGCTTTCGACTGGCCCGCTCCGCTGACGAGATCATGATTGCCGACATTTTGCGCGTGGTCTCGGGTCCCATGGCCGGCGTACGCGGCATGCGACCCGAGGCGCTGCACTACGAGGGCCACGCCTCGCACCTGCGTGACGTTTGGGTGGCGGTACGTGGTGCCTTGCGTGAGGTACTGGAGCACGTCACCTTGGGCCAAGTACTGCGTGGTGATTTACCGGATTCCGTGAAGCGTTTTAGCGACGACCCTGACGCCTGGCAGACTCGTAGCCTGTGAAGCGCATTTATACCGACGGGGCATGCCGCGGCAACCCCGGACCTGGCGGGTGGGCGTGGGCGAGTGGCAAGGATCACTACGCCAGTGGCGCCGAGGCCCACACGACGAACCAACGCATGGAGGTCATGGCGGTCATCGAGGCCCTGCGTAGCACCCCGAGCGAGGACGTCGAAATCGTGTCCGACTCGACCTACGTCGTTAAATGTTTTAATGACAAATGGCACGTCGGTTGGCTCAAGCGGGGCTGGAAGAACTCTCAAGGACAGCCGGTGGCGAACCGCGACTTGTGGGAGCAACTCATTGAATTGGTTCTAAATAGCGGACGAAACGTGCGGTTTACCTGGGTGAAGGGTCACTCGGGCGACAAAGGTAATGATTTCGTCGACGTCCTCGCCACCGCGGCCGCTGATAGTCAGTATGGACAGCGAAGTGCCTAATCCCCTTGGGGGATGTTGTCGCTGACCGGTAGGATTTAGCCCGAAGCATAACGCTGGTACGAAGGGAATTTCTCATGGCGAACGACGTTCAGACCTTTGATGTGGTCGTAATTGGTGGCGGTCCCGGTGGTTACGCCGCCGCACTCTACGGCGCAGCTGCCGGCCTCAATGTGGCCCTGGTCGAGCGCGACAAGGTTGGCGGCACCTGCCTCCACCGTGGTTGCGTTCCCGCCAAGGAGTTTCTCGAGACGGCACACGTCCGCCGCACGCTCGAGCACGCGGGCGCCTTTGGCTTCTCCACGGGTGCGGTCAAGACTGACTTCGCCGTGTCGCAGGCCCGCAAGAACGAGATCGTTGACAAGTTGCACAAGGGTGTTTCGGGCCTCCTGAAGGGCCGCAAGGTCACGATTTTCGAAGGCACCGCTCGTCTTGACGCCAACCAGACGGTGGTCGTGGTTGACGGCGCTGACGCCGGCGTCGTGGCCACTGGCACCAACGTCATCCTCGCCGCTGGCTCGGTGCCCCGCACCCTCCCCGGCTTCGATGTCGATGGCAAGGTCGTCCTGACCTCTGACGAGTTCCTCAACTTGACCAGCCTTCCCGAGACCGCCGCCGTTATCGGTGGTGGCGCCATCGGTTCCGAGTTCGCCTCCATGTTGAGCGACATGGGCTCGAAGGTCACCATCCTTGAGGGCCTGCCCTCGATCCTCGCGGGCTGCGACACTGAAGTCGCTACTGTCGTGCAGCGCGCTTTCAAGAAGCGCGGTATTGAGATTGTCACCAACGCCAAGATCACTGGCCACACGCCGGGCAAAAAGGGTGGTACCACCATCCACCTCGACGGCGCCGATGATGTGGCGGTCGACATGGTCGTTGTCTCCGTGGGCCGTCGTCCTCGCAGCGAGGGCCTGCTCGGCGAAGGCACGGGTGTCGAAGTCAACGACCGTGGCTTCGTGGTCGCGGACGGCTTCATGCGCACCGCCAACCCCAACGTCTTCGCCGTGGGCGACATTGTCGCTGGCACGCCGCAGCTCGCCCACGTCGGCTTTGCTGAGGCCGTCGTGGCCATCAAGACCATCATCGGTGAGTCGGTCGTGCCCGTGGACTACGACCGCGTGCCCTGGGCTATCTACTCGAACCCTGAAGTGGCCTTCTGTGGCTTGACTGAGGCCGCCGCTAAGGAGCGCGGCTACGACGTCGTGGTCAAGAAGGACCCCTTCGGCGGCAACAGCCGTGCCCAGATCATTGGTGAGACCGACGGTGTGGTGAAGATCATTGCTGAAAAGCGTGCCGACGGCACCGCTGGCCAGATTTTGGGTGTGCACATGGCCGGACCCTGGGTCACCGAACAGCTCGGCGCGGGCTACTACGCCGTCAACTGGGAAGCCACCGCCGAGGAAGCCGCCGCGCTGATTCAGCCGCACCCATCGTTGTCGGAAACCTTCGGCGAGACGCTGCTCGCCCTCGCTGGTCGAGGTATTCACGTTGGCTGAGGTCACGCTGCCCTCACTCGGTGAATCCGTCACTGAGGGCATCATCACGCAGTGGTTTAAGAAAGTCGGTGACGTCGTCGCTCGCGACGAAGCCCTTTTTGAGGTTTCGACGGACAAGGTCGACTCCGAAATGCCATCGCCCGCAACGGGTGTCTTGACCCAGATCCTCGCCGCTGAAGGGGATACCGTTCAGACGGGCGCCGTGGTCTGCATCATTGACGAATCGGCTGACGCGTCAGCCGCCGCCCCAACGGGCGCGGCTCCTACGCCGACCCCCGCTGCCGCCCCAACCTCCCTCGCCCAGCCACAGAGCGTTGACGGCACCGTGACGAACGGACTGATTCTGTCGCCGGTCGTCCGTCGAATTTTGGCCGATGGTGAAGTCGACCCATCGACCGTGACAGGTACCGGTAAGGGTGGTGTCATCACCCGCCGCGACGCTGAGCGCGCCGTTGCCCTCGGGCCGACCGAAGAGATCGTTCTGGCGCAGTCCAACGGCCACCGTCGTATGGGCGCCTACTTGAGCGTGTCCGCTCAAATCGTGCCGCACGGCTTCGTCGCCGTGGAGGTTGATGCATCATTCGCAGCAACACTGGACGCGGCCGGTCGTGCCACCGAGGAAGGATTCACCCTCACCGATGAAGTCGTCGTGGCTATGGCTGCGGTTCGCGCCCTACGAGACTTTCCGGAGCTCAACGCGTACTACCTCGACAACGAGATTGTTCTCCAGCGCTCCATCAACATCGGGTTCACCCGTCACGAAGTCGATGACGCAATGTTGGTCCCCGTGGTGCACGCCGCGGCCAGCCTTTCGACGGCACTACTCGCTCGTCGGGTGAGCGAACTTGACGCCCGCAATGCGGCGCGTCAGCTCAATGCTGATGACCTGATGGGCGCAACTTTCTCGGTCGCTCGTGCCCCGAGCGCCAACACGTTGACGCACCAGCCCATCATTGTGCAGCCCCAGGTGGCCGTCTTGAGCATCGGAGCCGTCCGTACGGTGCCGGTGGTGGTGGACCGCGACGGAACGCCGGCCATCGCCGTCGGTCACCGCGTTGTGCTGGGTCTGTCCTTTGACCACCGCGTCTGTGACGGCGTCGTGGCCGCCGCCTTCGTTGAGCGCGTCGGCGCCTTGCTCGACGACGTCGCCGCCGAGCGATAAATGCTCCGTCGGCGCCACCTCGGTCGCGTTCGCTTCGAAGAAGCGAATGACCTCCAGCGAGCGCTGCTGAACGCCTCTGACGATTACCTCCTCATCATGGAGCACCCCCCGACCTACACCAAGGGGATCCGTACTTCTGAGGCCGCCTTCCTGGTTGATCCGACCACACTCAAGGCCGACGTGGTGGACGCCGATCGTGGCGGCGACGTCACGTACCACGGTCCGGGTCAGATAGTGATTTGGCCGGTGATTACTGTCGTGGATGACCCCTCGGCCGGAAAAGCCCACGTCACCATGATGGAAGATGCCATCATCGCGACGGTGACGATGCTCGACGCGGACCAGACACTTGGTCGTGTCGGCCGACTCGAGGAGTACCCGGGGGTCTGGGCCCACCTCGACACGACTCCCGTGAAGATTGCCGCGGTCGGTGTCCGCACCAAGCGCAACGCCCAAGGCCTGCGTCGCACCCTGCACGGCCTGGCCCTCAATGTGGCAACCGACATGACGGCGTTCGAGGCCATTATTCCTTGCGGCATCCCCGACCGACCAGTCGGTTCGCTGCAGTCACTCGGCCTCGATGTTGACCTACTCGAAGTGGAAGAGCTGCTCGGTCAAGAGTTAGTGGCTCGTATCGGGGGCGAGGAACGAGTCGCGCGCGTTGACCGTTCGGTCTCAACGACGTCGGATGAGCGTCCGCTGATTCGTCGCCTCCGTAAGGCGGGTGTCAATCCCGACGAAGCGCTGCCGATCAACACACGTAAGCCCGAATGGCTTCGTATTGAGGCCCACATGGGTCAGGAGTACCAGTCGCTGCGGACCCTAACGGAAGACCTGCGCCTGGTCACGGTCTGCGAAGAGGCCGGATGTCCGAACATTTTCGAATGCTGGAGCGATGGGACCGCCACCTTCATGGTGAACGGCGAGCGTTGCACTCGGGCCTGCGGGTTCTGTCTGATTGATACCCGCAAGCCCATGCCCCTCGACCCCACCGAACCCGAGCGCGTGGCCGAGGCCGTGGTGCGACTCGGTCTCAAGCACGCCGTCGTCACCTGTGTTGCCCGTGATGACCTCGCCGATGGCGGAGCGGGCGCGATTGCCGACACCATCTACGCGATTCGGCGGCGGTCTCCTGAGACCAATGTCGAAGTCCTTATTTCGGACCTTAAGGGCAGCGTCGAAGACCTCCAACTGATTATTGATGCCCGCCCCGACGTGATGAATCACAACATGGAGACGGTGGCCCGCCTGCAGCGTGCGGTGCGTCCGAGCGCTTCGTATCACCGCTCGTTGACCGTGCTGGCCCGCAGCGTGGCGGCCGGTTTGACGGTCAAGTCCGGGATGATGGTCGGACTGGGTGAAACCGCTGACGAGATCGAAGAAGTACTCGCTGACCTCGCCAACATTGGTGTGTCCATTGCCACCATTGGCCAGTACCTGCGGCCGACGGCTAAGCACCTGCCGGTAGCCCGCTACTGGGAGCCGGCCGAGTTCGACGACCTCGCAGCTCGGGGCAGGGCGTTAGGTCTCTCGCACGTGCAGTCCTCACCCCTCACGCGTTCGAGCTACCACGCTCGTGAAGCGTTGAGCGACGCAACGCCGCTCGCGTTACCTACTCGCCGCTAGGCGCTGGGCGTCGTGCGAATCATGCGCACGTACCGTCGTGGTGGTCGCCTCGTGCTCTCGACGGACTCGCCCATGAGAACGAAACCGAGCGCCTCATAGGCGGCTATGGCGCTGTAGTTGTTCTCCCACACACCAAGTCCTTGCACCCGCCAGCCACGTTCCTCGGCGACGGCATCAATGACGCGAAGGAATTGACGAAGGAGGCCACGGCGACGGGCCTGGGGTGCGACCCAACAGCCACCCAGCCAGCAGGTCGCCCCGAAATCACCCGCGAATGTCTCAACGAGGGCAATGCCGGACGGGCCGGTCTCGTCATCGAAGGAAAAGACGGCCTGACGAGTGACGAAGTCTCGCCACTGGGCCTCGCTCCAGGCGCCTTCTTCTTCCAGACTCGCGCCGAAGGCGTCCGGGTCTTCTCGTAGGGAGGCCAATCGGAGGTCGCGGACGATCATCCACTCTTCGGGGTCGAGGGGGCCGACAACCCGAGACATTAGGCGACGAAGTACTTGGCGCTCGGGTGGTGGCAGATGATGGCGTCAGTGGTTTGCTCGGGGTGGAGCTGGAACCCTTCCGACACCTCGACACCGATACGTGACGCCTCGAGGAGTTCGGCCACTTTCGCGTTGTCCGTGAGATCGGGGCACGCGGGGTAGCCCCATGAGTAGCGCCCACCTCGGTACTGCTGACGGAAGAGTCCAAACAGCGTCGGACCGTCTTCTTCGACGTAGCCGAGTTCTTCACGAATGCGCTTGTGCCAGAGTTCGGCGAGCGCCTCCGCCATTTCGACACCGAGACCGTGGAGGAGGAGATAGTCCTGGTAACGGTTCTCGGCGAAGAGTTCGGCGCACCGGGCTGAGACCTTGGTGCCCATGGTCACCAGCATGAAGCTGGCGTAGTCCTTGTCGGGGGAGTCCGCACCCCGGAAGAAGTCGGCGATGCAGAGGTAGGGCGCAACGTGCTGACGGGGGAAGTGGAAACGGGTCCGTTCAACGGTGCGCGTGTCATCGGTGTAGAGGACGAGATCGTCGCCCTCCGCGGCGGCCGGGAAGTGGCCGTACACCACCTGGGGAACGAGCAAGTCATCTTCCTTGGCGAGGGCGAGCTGTTCACGTAACACGGCGCTGACTCGCTCCTTGAAGGAGGCGTCGTCCTCGCCCTCTTCGGGGCGATACCCCCACTGATTACGGAAGAGTGCCGTCAGGTTCAAGAAGGTGCTGATCTCATCGACGGACATGCCCTTGGCCACTCGGCTGCCGAGGAAGGGCGGCGTAAACAATGGATTGTCGGTGACGACCTCGGGGCTACGAGAGGGCAAGTCAGCGGGCGCTTCGCGCTCTTCCCCACGAATCTTTCGGTAGACCTTCTTCTCGGAGATTTCGCGTCCGAAGGTGAGGTCCTCCTCACCCGACTTGCGGAGTTCGCCGAGTCGGTCGAGCACACTGAGGCCTTCGAAGGCATCCTTGCCGTAGAAGACACGGCCCTCGTAGATTTGACGCAAATCACGCTCGACGTAGGTGCGAGTGAGGGCCGCCCCGCCGAGGAGCACCGGCACATCACTGAGCCCCTGCTCGTTCATGAGCAGAAGGTTCTCACGCATGATCAACGTGGACTTAACGAGCAGACCGGACATGCCCAGCGCGTCGGCCTTGTGCTCCTTGACCGCCTGAATCATTTCGTTGATACCAACCTTGATGCCGAGGTTGATGACCTCGTACCCATTGTTGGTGAGAATGATGTCGACCAGGTTTTTCCCGATGTCGTGGACGTCTCCCTTGACGGTGGCGAGCACCACGCGACCACGACCGCCCTGGTCCGACTTCTCCATGAAGGGCTCGAGGTGGGCGACGGCCATTTTCATGGTTTCGGCGCTCTGGAGGACAAAGGGGAGCTGCATCTCACCCGTAGCGAATAGCTCGCCCACGGTGCGCATGCCCGCGAGCAATATGTCATTGACAATTTCGAGTGGCCCGAGACCTTCGGCCATGGCTTGATCAAGGTCGTCACTGAGGCCGCCACGGACGCCGTCAATTATGCGACGCTCTAAGCGCTCGCGGAGTGAGAGGTCGTCGAGATTCGTGGCGTTCTGGGACGAGGTGGTGACGCCTTCGAACATGGTGAGGAGGGCCTGGAGGGGGTCGTAGTCCTCCGTGCGGCGGTCGTAGATCAGGTCGAGACAGACGCGCTTGGCGTCTTCGTCGATGCGCGCTAAGGGAATGATCTTGGACGCGTGCACAATGGCGGCGTCGAGGCCGGCTTCGACGCACTCGTGAAGGTACACGCTGTTGAGGACCTGGCGGGCGGCGGGATTCAAGCCGAAGGAGATATTCGAGAGACCCAGAATGGTGCGCACACCGGGCAGTTCCGCCTTGATGCGCCGGATACCTTCGAGCGTCTCAATGCCGTCGCGGCGAGACTCTTCCATGCCGGTGGAGAGGGGGAGAGCTAAAGCATCGATGAAGATGTCGGTGGCCTTGAGGCCGTAGCGGTCCACGGCCAAGTTCGTGATGTTGGTGGCGGCGCGAAGCTTCCACTCCGCGGTGCGGGCCTGGCCCTCCTCGTCAATACAGGTCGCCACAACCGCGGCGCCGAATTCGGCGGCCAAGGACAAGAAGCCGTCGAGTCGGGTGCCTTCGCCGTCACCTTCTTCAAGATTGACGGAGTTGAGCATGGCCTTGCCACCGAGCCACGTCAACGCCTGGCGAGCGACCTTGGTTTCGGTCGTGTCGACCATGATGGGCACGGACGACTGCGTCGCCAGCCTCGACATGATTTCGTTCATGTCACTGACGCCATCGGCACCGGTGTAGTCAACGCACACGTCGAGGACGTGAGCGCCTTCCTTGATCTGGTCGCGACCAATGGCGACACACGTGTCCCAATCGCCCTCGAGCATGGCGTCACGGAATTTCTTGGAACCATTGGCGTTGGTGCGTTCACCGACCATCAAGACCGAACGGTCCTGCTGGTAGCTAACGGCAGAGTAGATCGATGCAACGGAGGGCTCGAGGACGGGTGTCCGCGTCGCCGGTGTCAAGGGTCGTACGGCCGCAACCACGGCGGCGAGGTGTTCGGGCGTAGTGCCACAACAGCCACCCACGACCTGGACGCCGTACTCGGCAACGAACTTCGCGAGGTGCTCGGCGAGGCCGTCGGGGGTGAGGTCGTAGTGCATGGCACCATTCACCACGCTGGGCAGACCCGCGTTGGGCAGGCAGGCCAGTGGCATGGGCGCGGTTTCGGACAGTTGCCGAAGTGGCTCATACATTTCAACCGGACCGGTAGCGCAGTTCAGGCCGAGGACATCGACACCAACCGCCTCGAGTGCCGTAATCGCAGCTCCGATCTCGGTGCCCGGCAACATGCGGCCAGTGAGCTCAATGGTCACCTGGGCCTGAATCGGAACGACCCGTCCGTGGCGAGCCATGGCGCGACGGCAGGCGGCGATGGCGGCCTTACCGGAGAGCAGGTCGAACATTGTTTCAACGAGGAGGACGTCGACGCCACCCTCTAAGAGTCCGTAGGCCGACTCCTCGTAACTAGCGGACAGGTCGTCGTAAGTGATCTGTCCGAGCGTGGGGAACTTGGTGCCGGGCCCAATGGAACCCGCCACGAAACGCGGTTGGCCGGGGGTCGAGTACTCGTCGGCCAGCCGGCGGGCAATACGCGCTGACTCGAGTGACAGTTCAAAGGCTCGGTCGGCGATGCCGTATTCGGCCAGCACGACGGAAGAGGAGCCGAAGGAGTCCGTTTCGATGACGTCGCACCCCACCTCGAGAAATGAGCGGTGGACCAATTCAATCGCCGACGGCTTGGTGACAACGAGTAATTCGTTGCATCCTTCAAAGGCGGCACCACCAAAATCGTCGGCCGTGAGGTCCTGGCGCTGCAAGTTTGTTCCCGTGGCGCCGTCGTAAATGAGGACGCCGCGCGACAGCGCGGCGAGATACGGGTCGTTCGAACGTGGGCGCAGGGAGGAGGGGGAGTCAAACACGATGTTCTAAGGCTACCGCTTGACATTTTTCTCATTACGCTGGGGGTCATGAAGATCTATACCCGCAAGGGCGACGACGGTACTACTGGACTGCTCTTTGGTGGGCGCACGCAGAAGGACGCCGACGCCATTGCCTTGAATGGCGCCGTCGACGAGGCGCAGGCCGCCCTCGGCTGGGCCCGCTCGCTGCAACCCGTCGACGAGCCGCTCAACACCGTCATTGCGGAGGTCGAGCGTGACCTATGGATCTTGATGGCGGAGGTGGCGACCCAGCTCGACAACCGTCCGAAGCTGGAGGATGACCGCACCAAGGTCTCCCAGCGCATGATCGACCAACTCGAAGAGCGCATCGACTACTGGTCGCACCAGGTGGAGATGCCGACCGAATTTGTGGTGCCGGGTGAGAACCAGCCCTCGGCAGCCCTCGACGTAGCCCGGACTGTCATTCGGCGTGCCGAACGCGAAGCCGTTTCGTGGTCCCTCGAAGGCTCGCTCGTGGTCGCCTACCTGAATCGCCTTAGTGACTTGGTGTGGACCCTGGCCCGCGTGGCGGAGGGTCCCGCGCACCGCACGGCTCGTTCAATGAAGGAAGAAAGCGCATGATGAATGCCGCTCAGGTTGTTTCACTCGACGGCATTGTCGACAGTGACGTCGTGGTGGTTCCCGTTCGATTTGTTGACGGGGAAGCCCACGTCGCCCCCGGCGTGCCGACCACGATCGCCGGACACGAACTCCCCTCGGTGCTGGGTGCGGACTGGTGCACGGCCCACGGCCTGACCGCCAAGGTAGCTAGCACCGTGTCGTTCTCGTCATTTGATGGCCCCACCCTCCTGTTGGTCAGCATTGGCGTTGACGCGCCAACGGCCGAGTCCTACCGATTTGTCGGCGCCGCGGGAGCCCGCCGGGCCCACGGAGGAGCAGTGGCATTCGTCTTGCCCACCAGTGCTTCGTTCGATAACGGCGCACTCGCGGCTGGACTGGTGGAGGGTGCTCTCCTCTCGAGCTACGACTACAAGGACCCTGAAGTAAAGGGCGCGTGCTTGATTGTTGCCGTCGGTGAGCCCCTCCCGTCAGTCGCCGACCACGATGCTGTGGTTGCCGGTGTCGCTCGCGCCGTGACCGTCGCCAACGCGACCAACTGGTCGAAGCGTCTCGTCGACACGCCGGCGAACACCATGACACCGAAGGAGCTCGCGCGTCAGATTACGCAGCGCGTCGAAGGTCGCGATCACGTCTCGGTCGAGGTGTGGACCGAATCGAAGATCCGAGACGAGCGTCTCGGAGCGGTGCTCGCCGTCAGTGCCGGTTCCGCGGAGCCCGCTCGCGTCGTAATCGCCTCCTACGCGCCAGAAAACGCGGTGGCGCACGTAGCCCTGGTCGGTAAGGGTGTGACGTTCGACACGGGTGGACTCGCCATCAAGCCGCTCAACTCAATGATTGGGATGAAGGTGGACATGAGTGGTGCGGCGGTCGTTGCCGGCACTCTCGATGCGGTGGCCGCCCTCGGCCTACCGGTTCGCATCACCATGATTACCCCGCTGGTGGAAAACATGTCCGGAGACCGCGCCATTAAGCCCACCGACGTGGTGACCTCGCGGTCAGGACGAACGATTGAAATTGAGAACCCCGACGCTGAAGGACGCCTCATTCTGGCCGACGCCATGACGCTCGCCGTGGAAGCGGCACCCGACGCCATCATTGACGTGGCTACCTTGACCGGTGCGATGCTGGTGGCGCTCGGCGACGAGTGCGCTGGGCTGTTCGCTTCCGACGATGTCCTGTCGGCGCGTCTGCTCGCCGCAGCCGCGGCCGCCGGCGAACCCCTCTGGCCGATGCCGCTGCTCCACCGGTACAAAAAGGACATTGAGTCCTCGGTGGCAGACTTGAAGAACCGCGGAAAGACGAACGGCCACGGTGGCTCAATTGCCGCGGCGCTCTTCCTCGAACACTTCGCGGAGGGCCTACCCTGGGCCCACCTCGACATCGCCGGACCGGCAACGAATGAACTGTCGAGTGACTACCAGTCCAAGGGCGCCACGGCCTACGGCGTGCGAACGCTGGTCACCATGCTGGCGACGTTGGCGAGCGCTTGATGCGGGTCGGGGTAACCGGCTCGACCGGTCTCATTGGCACGGCCCTGTGCGCTGCGCTCATCCAGCGTGGTGACGAGGTGGTCCGCTTCGTCCGTCCGAGCAGTAGCTCGGTGACCGGTGTCACCGTGCGTTGGAACCCCGCAACCGGTGACGTGAACGACACTGATCTGACTGGAGTCGGGTCACTCGACGGCATCATCCACCTCGCCGGATCGGGCATTGCGGATCACCGTTGGACGCCCTCGTACCGCGCTGGCATTTTGACCTCGCGCACCGAGTCAACAGCGTTGATTGCTGACGTGGCGCTACGAACCAACGTTGGCGTTCTGGTGAGCGGCTCGGCTATTGGCTACTACGGCAATCGTGGTGATGAGATACTCACCGAATCGTCAACGCCCGGCAGCGATTACGTGGCTGAAGTGTGTCAGGCCTGGGAATCAGCCGCCGCACCTGTGGTGGCCGCGGGTGTGGCCGTATCGTTCGCCCGCACCGGCGTCGTGTTGGACCCTCGAGGTGGCGCACTCGCCAAGTTACTGCCCGTCTTCAAGGCCGGCCTCGGTGGCACCTTGGGTTCCGGTCGTCAGTGGATGAGCCCCGTGACCCTGGACGACGAAGTGCGAGCACTGCTGTTCGCCCTCGACACCAAACTGACGGGTGCCTTCAACATCACGTCACCGGCGCCGTGCACGAATCGTGAACTGACGCACGCGTTAGCGAAGGCCCTGCATCGTCCATCGGTCTTCATGGTGCCACCCTTCGCCATGCGGGCGATACTCGGTGGCGAGTGTGCCGACAACACCGTATTGACGAGTCAGCGTGTTCTCCCGCAGACCCTGACGGACGCGGGCTTCACCTTCAATGCCAGCTCAATCGGCGACATGTTGGCCGCTGTCCTCTAAGCGCCGTGACCGATCCGTACGACCTTTTCGCGGCCTTCTATGACGCCGTCAATGAGGAACCCGAGGAACGCATTGCCCTCCTGCTGAACCTACTGGAGCGCCACCACCCCTCGGCAACCAGTGTGCTGGAGCTCGGGTGCGGTACCGGTGCGGTACTGGCGGGACTGGGCTCCGGGCTTGAGCTCGTGGGGGTTGATCGCTCAGTAGCCATGCTCGAGGTGGCGAAACGTCGCGTCCCTGGGGCACAATTTCTTCTCGACGACATCGTGTCGGTTGACGTTGGGCGAACCTTTGAAGTGGTGCTGTGTGTCTGCGACACCATCAATCATCTAACGACCCCTGAAGGATGGCGCGCCGTGTTCGCTCGGGCAGCGCACCATCTCGCGCCCGGAGGGCTGTTCATTGTTGATTTCAATACCCAAGGACGGTTTCTCGACTTGGCGGAGTCCACGCCGTGGGCCCACGAGGTCGATGGGCACACCCTCGTTATGTCTCTCGAATTCAACGATCCACTCGCCACGTGGCACCTTCGACTCTTCGAGTCACTCGATGGCGACCTTTTTCGCTGTCGCGAGGGTCGCATTGACGAACTAAGCCTCGACACCGCCGTGATACTCGAACTGCTGCGGGAGCATTTCGAGGTCGTTGAGACACTCGACACTGAGGGAGGCGTGGCGAACGATACGTCCCATCGGGGAGTGGTCGCCGGACGCCTGCTCGCCTAAGTGCGAGAAATGAGATGTACTCGTTCGCGACGTGACGGCACGGGTCGGTCGAGTGACGCGGACCGCACATCGAGGCCGTCGCTGCCCTGAAGGCAAGCAAGGCTACAGCCTCCGCCA
>DAIPLC010000104.1:0-5393 GCA_036769405.1 Acidimicrobiales bacterium | reverse complement strand
ACGTGCGAGGCACCGAGTGAGAGCCCCGTGTCAATCGCGGCCTGCGAGACAGCGTAGAGGGGAAGGGCGAGGAAATCGGCGTCAACGGAAGCGGTCATGTTTTCACATTAGTGACCCCGTGAGGCCCCCACGGAGCGGTCACCGATGGTGGGTGGCGGTGGTGCGACTGCAATCGAAAGCGATGGGCTGATACACGGCGCCATCACCATTTTCGATTGATTTCTCTTCGCTATCGAGCGACGTGACCTCGCTTGTGAACTGTGTGTCAAGAACGAGATGTCCGGCCGTGCGGGGGTCAGGACACTTGAATTGACACGCTACGAACGAAGCCAATGCTACTGAGGCCTTGTCACACTATTCGTAGCAACAATTTGTCGCGAATGAGTGGTTACGCGACTTCCCTGGTGAGCATCAGCTCGCGACGGCACTCACGCGTGAACGCAACTCTGAGGTCTTCTGGCTAGCTAACGGGACTCGTATTTACGACGGTGAAGCTACTGCCATCGCTCGAGAGAGGACCGGTGGTCAATAACGGCTGTCCGGTCTGCGGATTGGTGACGTTAAACGGTTGGCTGGTAAATGATGAGATTGACCCGGTCATCGAGGCGGTCGAGGCCGTCGCGTCGGTTATGGTCACCGGAGTGCTGGAGGCAGTGGTACCAATTGACTGCACGCCACCGATGACGATACCTGACCGCTCGACTATCCACTCAGCGCAGCTTTGTAGTGGCGTAGGGTTGGCGCCTCCGACCAGTTTGGTGTAATTCCACCCCTCCGTAACGTCAACAATCGTCATGTTCCAGACGCCATCGGTGACTGACACAGAGGCGTTCATGACGTCACCAGGTTGCACGGGGTAGGTGGCAATTGGGAGGCCCACTTCGAAATAGAACGCCCCGTCCGGCGCCGTGGTGTCTCCGTACATTTCCCACCAGGCGTTGTAGAACGGACCGAAATAGTTGCAGGAAGAGTCAGTTCCCACCTGTTCCACCTGAGCCGAGTCAATACCGTCGATCCCGACCCACTGCGACACGTTGGCGTTAGTCGTCCCTACACAGGTGACGGTGGGGACAGTCCACGAACCCGAGACTGACGTGAATGTCTGTCCCGTCGCGACGTAACCGCTCCAGTTCAAATTCACCTGGGCAGACGGATTCCACACGGTCAGCACTGCCGCGGTGGAAGTGACTGATCCAATCGCGTTGCTGTAGGTGACTTCAAACCACTTTCCGCTATCGAGTTGGTTGGCGGTGAAACTGTACGTTGGCGACGTTGCACCGGGAATCGCGTCCCAGGTGTACCCACCGTTCGATGAAACAGACCACTGGGCGGTCGCCGTGGGCATTCCGTCGGCAAGTGATGAGAAAGAGACTGGTTGGTTCGCGAAGGTGTATTGATTGGCCGGCTGTTGGGTCATGGTGGGCGGAGCTGGGGCGAGGGAGCGTACCCTCAGCGCTGCGGGAAGTGACGTTGCCGATCCCGTGGCGTTGGTAAATACCACTTCAATCAATTCGCCTGACTGGCTGACAGTGAGATTGGTCAACGTGAGGCTGGCGGTCGTGGCGCCGTTGATTGGGCTGTAAGTGGTGCCATTATCGGTCGAAACGAGCCACTGGACCGAGGCCGTGCCGTCACTCGACTCGGCACTAAAGGTGACGGAGGAACCCTCATCCACGGTCTGATTAACGGGATTGTGGACGACTCGAGGAAGTGGTAGCGCGGCGACGGTGAGCGTGGCGGTTCCCGAGGTGATGGATCCGACATTGTTCGTGAACACCGCCTCAACCTTGAGACCGGACTGGGTGACACTCAGCCCGGACATTGTCAGCACGGTGCTCGTGGCTCCATCAATAGCCGACCACGTGACGCCGCCGTCTGACGACTGTCGCCACTGCACGGTGGCGGAAGGGTCATTGACGGAGGCGCTGAAGGTGGCGGTGTGACTGGCATAGGCGAAGGCGCTCGTGGGATTCGTCACGACGCGAGGAAGCTGGGTGGCTGCGACAGTGAGCGTGGCGGCGGAGGTAACGGCGAGTCCCTTGGCGTTCGTGAAGGATGCTCGGTACTGGTAGCCATTCATGCGGAGTGACTTGACCGCGACGGTGAGCGTCGTGGAGCGAGGACCCGTCTTTATCCAGGTCGCCCCACCGTCTCGTGAATACGACCACGAAACTACTGGCGTGGGCACTCCCGTTGCTCCCGACGAAAAACTCACGGTGGATCCAATCGCGGCCAGAGATGCGGACGCTGGACTCGCCGTGATGACGGGGGCGAGAAGAGGAGTCACCGTAAGTGTGGCGGGGCTGCTCGTGGCACTGCCCGCCGCGTTGCTCACGATGGCCTCGTACTCCCAGCCATTCATTGACGTAGTGGCCGAAAGGCGTAACTTCGTCGCGGTGCCCCCCGGGAGTGGCGCCCAGTGCACCCCACCGTCGGTGGAGACCGACCATTGCACCTTGCCGGAGGAGGCGTTGACGGTGAAGGAGACGTTGGCGTTAGCCAGCACCGTTTGACTCACGGGGTTGAGCGTGATTGAGGGCCTCGAGGCTGACGCGTGCGCCCCGTGAGCGCCCAAGAGCACCGTGAGGAGTGACCAGAGTCCGAGTGCGACGGTGGTTGACAAGGGGAAACGGTGGCGACGCGGAGAGGGGGTGTTCACCAGAAAATGGTCCCATCCCCGTTGAGCGAAAGCAATGTTTGCTCCAGAAAGTTGTGAACAACGAGAAAGTGGAAGGAGCGCCTACTATTTACTAGCGTTAAAAGAGTGATGAAGAGAGCAGCGGATGACTGAGACTGTTCGTAAATACACGTCGCTCACGGCGCTGGTCGCGCTGGGCGAAGCGTTGCGGCAAGCGCGAACGGAGGCTGATCCGCCACTTCGTCTCACCGACATAGGTGAGGGCCTCGAGGCGCCGCGAACATGGAGTCATTCCCACTTATCGAAGATTGAACGGGGCAAGGAAGTCCCCTCGATAGAGCTCGTCCTCTGGTACGAACAGCGAACGAAAGCGCCAGCGCGTTCACTGGTGACGCTGTGGGAGCAGGCGACGGGTCAGGTGTACGCTCCGCAGGCTCATCGAGCTCCCGACGTGAGTTCGTGGGCCATTGATCGCCTTGAGATGACCCTTGATTTGCGACCTGACCAGCCGACGCTGACCCACACCCGAGACCTCATTGCTCAGACACGAAGTGACGCCTACTCAATTCTTTACGACACGAAGGAGGTGTCGAGCGCGAACGGCGAGAGTGACGTTGCCGCCGTACTTGGTGGCACCATCGTCGAGCGTACGAGGGTCGAGAATACGACGGTTGAACGGGCGCGTATTGATCTGGGTCGCGTCGTTGAAAAGGGGGAATGGCACCGCGTGGCGGTCGAGCACCGCTTACCCTCGCGCGACATCGCGCCGTACCTCGACTTTTCTCTCCGGTCGTCCGCGGTGCGCGAAGTTCAGATGGTCGTATTCTTTCCCGCCGGAAGTACGCCGCGCCTACTGCGATTCACCCACGCCTACGCCGCGGACCTACCAGCGCTCATCGCGGATCCTTTCAGCGTGGAGAGCCCGGAGCCGGCCCGTGAGGTCATTGCCCCAGACGCCTACGGCGTGGCGATGACGCGATTTCTGTTCCCAGTACCGGGCTTTCATCACGGTCTCATCTGGCAGTGGTGACCAGCGCTGTGTCGAGTCGGCCCCAGGTGTGACCTACTCGGTGGTTAGTTCTGTCCGCTGACCCTGTTCCGACTCCCAGGCATCGAGCACACGGATAACGTCACACGCCACAAATTCAGCCACGTACCCACAGTCGTCGGTTGTTACCTCGAGGTGCTGATGCTTCTTACGAAGCGCGGCGCGTTCCTCCGGTGTCATGGCAGGACTAGTTAGGCGCCGATTACCAGCGTGATGGGCACGGCCTTCAGCGCCTGGCTGACGGGGCAGCCTTCCTTGGCGGCCTGGGCGGCGGCTTCGAAACCTTCGGCATCGAGGCCGGGGACGTCACCACTCACGTGGAGGCGAATTTCGGTGATGCCGACACCGGGCTGAAAGTCCACTTCGGCCGCGGTGCGCAACTGCGTGGGTGGCGTGCCGGCCTGCGTGAGCGCGTGCGAGAAGGCCATCGCGAAGCACGAGGCGTGCGCGGCGGCAATGAGTTCTTCGGGGCTGGTCACGCCGTTGGGCTCGGCGCTACGCGCGGGCCAGGAGACGTCAAAGGAGCCAATGCCGGAGGAGTTCATGGTGACGACACCAGTGCCTTCGAGGAGCGTGCCGTCCCAGACGGTGGAAGCCTTGCGAGTGGTTGCCATGGTGGAAATCCCTTTCGAAACGAAGAGTGAAGCAAACGCCTCTTATCCTACGGTGGCGTCAGGCGGGTTGTGGTCGGAGCGTTTAGATCTCGCCGCGGTTGAGACCGTCGAGCACCGCGGCAGCGCGGGTGCGCACGTCGGGGAGGTCTACGAGTCGACGCATACCGGCCATCTGCTGGGCCATGCGGTGATTCTTCGAGAAGGCTGTCTCGTGTCGAGCCAAAAAATCCCAGTAGAGGGTGGTGAAGGGGCAGGCGGTATCGCCGGTGCGCAGTTTCGGGTTGTAACGACAGCCCTTGCAGTGGGTGCTCATCCGGTCGATGTAGGCACCGCCGGCGGCGTAGGGCTTGGTCATCATGGCCCCGCCGTCAGCGTGCACCCCCATGCCAATCACGTTGGGCACCATGACCCATTCGGCGGCGTCGATGAAGCGTCGGCGCATCCAGGCGAGGAAGGCCTGCGGATCAACCCCGGCCACCAGGGCCAGGTTGCTCAGCACCATGAGACGGGGAATGTGGTGGACCCACGCGCGGGCGTCAATGTCGCGAATCGTGGCCGAGACACAGGCCATGTGGGTTGCGTTGGCGTCGTCGAAGAGCGGCAGGAGTGGTGTGGTGGCGCCGAGGCCGTTGCGCTCCTGGTACTCGGGGCCTTGCCACCAGTACATGGCGTTGACGTATTCCCGCCAGCCAATGAGTTGGCGAACAAAGCCCTCGGCTGACGCGATGGGGATGTCGCCCTGGGCGAAGCGTCGCAGGGCCGCGTCGAGGACTTCTTGCGGGTGCAAGAGGCCAATGTTGAGGTAGGGGCTGAGGAGCGAGTGGTGCAGGGACCAGCTCTCGGCGACCATGGCGTCTTCGTAGGGGCCGAACACGGCGAAGTGGCGGGAGAGGAAGTGGTTCAACTGCGCGAGGGCACCCTCGCGAGTCGTGGCCCACGCCCCCGAGGGTTCGTAGTTGAGCTCAGCGGCAATCGCGCGATCAACGGCGTCGGGGGCGAAGGAGAGCGGCTCGGGCCAGTCGTACTGCTTCGGTGGGCCGAGTCGATTGTCCTTGTCAAAGTTCCAGGCCCCACCGACTGGCTGATCGCCGTC
>DAIPLC010000103.1:0-5459 GCA_036769405.1 Acidimicrobiales bacterium | reverse complement strand
AATCGGCGGGCTAAGGCCGTGACGCGCCGCATTGCCCGACTCTCGAGCGCGCTGTTAGTGCTCTTCGTCGTCGCGCTCGCCCAGTGCATCAATATTCAGTGGTTCCGAGCGGGGTCGCTGAGTACGTCGCCGTATAACCCGCGGCTCGCTACCGCCTCGACACAATTTCCTCGAGGTGAAATTGTGGCCGCCGATGGCACGATTCTGGCCCAATCGAAGGCGACGCACGACGCGACTAATCCCTACCGACGGGTCTACCCACTTGGTTCACTCACCGCGGGCGTGGTCGGTTTTGCCGGTCCGACCTACGGAACGCGCGCGCTCGAATACGAGTACAACTCCTACCTCACCCCGCACCCGCAACCCGCGCAGTCCCTGGCTCAGGTGCTCGCACCCACCAGCGCGGCCGACAACATCACGCTGACGCTGCAGCCGGCGCTGCAGACCATTGCCCGGAAGGCCATGGGGAACCAAATCGGGGCCGCCGTTGTGCTCGACCCTCGCACCGGTGGCGTGCTCTCGATGTACTCGAACCCCACGTATGACCCCACACCATTTACGTCGCCCGACCTCACGGTGGCCCAGGCCGCCTGGAAGCGTGACACCACGCCCAATGTGCACGGATTCGAACCCCTGGGACTCGTAGCCCTGCAGCAGACCTTCCCGCCGGGATCGACCTTCAAGGTCATCACCACGGCCGCCGCGGTGGTTCACCAGCCGAAGCTGCTGACGAAGAAGTATCCCGTCGAGGCCTCGACGGCCCTGCCGGACACGAACAAGCGACTCTTCAACGACGGCGGACAGCCCTGCGGTGGCGACGTGGCGCAGATGCTGCCGCCCTCCTGCGACCCCGGCTACGCACTGCTCGGTCTCGACCTCGGTGCGCCAACACTCTTCGCCTCAGCGTCGAGTTTTGGCTACAACGAAGTACCACCGCTCGACTTGCCCGGTGGTGAAATCAGCGCGAGTTACTTCCCGCCGCCCTCGGCATTCACCAACGCCCGCCCGACACTCGCCTACTCGGCCATTGGTCAGTACAACGTTCGAGCCACCACCCTGCAGCAAGCCTTGCTCGCCGCGGCGATCGCCAACGGTGGGGTGGAGATGACGCCCCACCTGCTGAAGTCGGTGACCGGACCACTGGGGCAGCCGGTGCTCAGCTACCAGAACAAGGTCTGGAAGCGGCCAATGACTGCCGCCCAAGCCGGCCAAGTCGTGCCCCTCATGGTCAACGTCGTTCGCTACGGTACGGCGGCCGGCCTCTTTCTGCCGCAAGACGAAGTGGGCGCGAAGACCGGTACCGCGCAAACGCTCTTCCACGGGGTGCACCTCACCGACGACTGGATGATCGCCTTCGCACCGGCGAGCCACCCGACCGTCGCCGTCGCCGTCGCCATGCCATTCCAGGCGGTCAATAACTACGGTGCGACGGTGGCCGGACCGATTGTGAAGTGTCTTATCGAAGGGACGTTGGCACTCCAAAGTGGTCTCCCAGCGACGGGGACTTCGACCACGTGTCCAAACTGATGAGTAACAGTAGTGTGCTCACTTCTAAAGACCTAGGCTAGAGACGTTATGGAGCCCGTAAACGAACCCCGCGTCTACTCGAACCGTTACCAAGTCACGCACCTCATTGCCCGTGGTGGCATGGCGTTGGTCTATCGCGCACAGGATCAGCTCCTCAACCGCGCCGTCGCGCTCAAGATTCTCTACCCTGAGCTAAGCGCGGACCCTTCGTTCGTTGAGCGATTCCGTCGTGAGGCCCAGGCCGCCGCCAACTTGTCGCACCCCAACATCGTTCCTGTTTTCGACTGGGGTGAGGACCGCGGCACCTACTTCATTGTGATGGAGCTCATCGAGGGTCAGTCCCTCGCCGAGGTACTTCGCGGCGGCAGCACACTCACCGCATCGCGCACGGCGCAATTGGCCGCGCAGGTTGCCTCGGCACTGGGCTACGCCCACCGCCAGGGTGTGGTGCACCGTGACGTGAAGCCCGGCAATATTTTGATTACCCCCGAAGCCCAGGTCAAGGTGACTGACTTCGGTATTGCGCAGGCCGTAGCGAGTGAGGATCACCTGGCCGAAGCCGGTTCGGTGATGGGCACCGCCACGTACTTCTCACCCGAGCAAGCCGAGGGTGCGGCCGTGGATGGTCGTAGCGACATCTACTCACTCGGTGTCGTCATGTACGAAATGCTGGTGGGTCGTCCCCCCTTCGTTGGCGACACCCCGCTGGCTGTTTCGAGCCAGCACGTGCACGGGGTCGTTACGCCATTGACGAACGTCAACCCGAACGTTCCGAAGGATCTGGAAGCAATCGTGATGCGGGCGTTGGCGAAGAGCCCCGCTGGTCGCTACGCCACCGCCGACGAACTGCGAGCTGACCTCCTCCGTTTCGTTGATGGTCAGCCGGTCATGGCGTCGCGTCCCGGTGGTGCCTTCTACGGCGCTGACGCAACGCAGGCTGTCGGTATCGTCACCCCCGGTGAAAAGACGCAATCAGTACCGGTCTTTTCCGGTCCACGTACGGACGTTAAGTCGCGCTACGGCAAGAAGCGCGGACGACGCGTGCTCATTGCCGTACTCGTACTGCTCCTCGCCGCGGGCGGCGGCGTTGGTGCCTACTTCGCCACGCAGAAGCACTCGGTGGTGGTGCCGAATGTCGTCAGTCAATCCGTCACCCAGGCTGACACCGCACTTCGGGCAGCCGGGCTGGTCCCGGTAGAAAACCTCGTGGCTTCGGATGCCAAGACGGGAACGGTGCTGAAGACCACACCGGCCGCGGGTACCTCGGTGCCCGCCAACTCGACCGTGACCGTGAACGTGGCTCTCGGCTCGACGGTGGCTCCCGTAATCGTGCCCGACGTGACGGGCCTGTCGATTGCGGTTGCTGAAAGTACGCTCCAGAACATTGGCCTGGGTTACACCCTCGCCTACGTCACCACTCCCTCGACCTCGACTACTTCCTCGACCGTGGCGAGTGGTTCGACGACCACGTCGCCCACGACGACTCTGGCGTCGGGGACCACCACGGCGCAGCCCAATACGGTCCTCAAGCAAAATCCCATTGGCGGCACCAGCGTCAAGAAGGGCACGACCGTCACCTTGACCGTGTTGGCCCCCACCTCGACCTACCCCGTACCGTCGTTGCAGGGACAGACCGTCGGGCAGGCCGCCTCCGCGCTCGGCCAGGTCGGCCTCACCGTCTCTCCCGCCAACGGGTCAACCTGTTCGAACAGTGTGTCGATCGGCAATGTGGTCAAGACATCACCGGCTGCCGGTACGAATGTGGCCTCCGGCGCCACGATTACCTTGATTACCTCGACTGGGGTCTGCCAAATTGTGGTCCCGAGTGTTGTGTCCTCTAAGACGACTGAGGCCATTGGCGTCCTGCAAAAGGCTGGCTTGACGGCCGTCGTGACCGCCGCTTCGCCCGACGCCTGCACCAACGGGGTTATTGGCACCGTGGAGTCACAGAGCTTGGCGCCGGGCTCCTTCGCCCCGTACAACAGTCAGATCATCATCAGTGTGTGTGAGACCAGTGGTACGACAACTTCGAGCTCAACAACCTCTACCACCACAACGTCGACGACCACGACCACCGTGGCCGGCTAGTGGTTGAGTAACATCGGTCACATGTCCACTTCGCCCAAGTCATCGAAAGCGCGCCAGACGGGTCGCTACACCGCCCCCGAGGCGCAGGGTCGCATCACCGCAGTGACGCACGAGACGACGCACGACCACAGTCCCGCCTGGTACGGATGGTTCTTGCTCGACCTCATTGTCTTTGGTCTGCTGGTCATCACGCTCAACTACCTGCAGGTCCTGCCCGGCGCTACGTCGCCGTGGTACTTGGCGCTCGGACTAGCTTCGCTCTTCGGTGCCTTCTACGCCGCGACCAAATACCGCTGAGTTAGATGTGGTCGGCGGGAATGGTCCCGAGTCGACCCGCCTGGTAGTCCTCAAAGGCCGTCTGTAGTTCGGCCCGGGTGTTCATGACGAACGGACCGTACGCGGCGACGGGCTCCTTGATGGGCTGACCGCCCAAGAGCAAGACCTCAAAGGCCTCGGTGCGCGAGTCTTGACGCTCGTCAGCACTCAGGATCAACACGTCACCGTCCACGTGCACGGCCAACTGACCCGACGCAATTGCGTGGCGGTCGCTGCCGACGGTGCCCGAGCCGGCGAGGACGTAGCTGAGCGCGTTGTACGCGGGATTCCACGGCAGGGCGAGCTGACCACCAGGGAAGAGCGTCACGTGGACGAGGGTGATGGGGGTGTGCGTCGAACCCGGTCCGTCGACGTCGCCGAAGGAGCCCGCGATAACGCGAATAATCGCGTCACCGTTCTCGTTGGTCAGCAGCGCCACTTCGCGCGAACCGATGTCTTGGTAGCGCGGCGAGGTCATCTTGAGCTTGGCCGGAAGGTTGACCCAGAGCTGGATGCCGTGAAAGAGGCCGCCCGAGTCAATGAGTGCGTCTGGTGGGCGTTCGATGTGCAAGATGCCAGCCCCCGCGGTCATCCACTGGGTGGCGCCGTCTTGAATCACGCCACCACCACCGATGGAGTCCTGGTGGAGGAAGGTGCCTTCCATCATGTACGTCACGGTTTCGAAGCCGCGGTGGGGGTGCCACGGGGTGCCCTTGGGCTCACCGGGGCCGTAGTCGATCTCACCCATCTGGTCCATGTGGATGAAGGGGTCGAGGTCAGCCAGGTCCACACCGGCAAAGGCGCGACGGACGGGGAAGCCTTCTCCCTCGAGGCCGCGTGGGGCGGTCGTGATGGACCGGATGCGGCGGGCGCGAGCGTCGGTGGCCGGCGCGGCGACCTTTGCGAGTTCGAGAGGATTGTCAACAGAAATTGCGGGCATGACCTCATCCTACGGGTCATCCTGCACCGCCCCGACTGGTGGCCTGCCTGGCCTAGCCGAAGGTGAAGTCGTAGGCGTCGACGCCGGGCGTGAACGACAACCCGAGCACGCCACTGGTCAACGAAGGAGCACTGAAGAGGGTGTAGAGCGTCGGGATGCCGTGGACATGCACTGTCTTGTAGGGCTGGCCATTGAGTGTTTCGGTCACCACGCCGTCCCCGCTCAAGACGAGATAGACGTGACGGGCCGAGAACTGCAAGACGAGCCGAGCGTTCGCCACGGCGTGCATCGATTGCGCCGAGGGTGTCCACGTGCCACCGAGTGCGTAGGTGGTGTTCGGGAGTTGGGCGGGCAGCGTGTAGGTCGCGGTGACCCCCGTCGTGATGGTCTGGCCGTCGAGGTACTGCGACCGCTCGGTGCCGAGGTAGGTCTCGGGGCTTAGCTGTTGGGTGGGGGTGAGGTCGGGAAGATTTGAGGGTGGGGGAAGCTGGAGCCCGGGGTGAGCCTCGGTGAGGAGGGAGCGAATGTAGCCCTCGTCGGCGTTATAGAAGCCCTCGCCGTAGGCGACGTGGCGGACGACACCCTGGGC
>DAIPLC010000102.1:0-5500 GCA_036769405.1 Acidimicrobiales bacterium | reverse complement strand
GCGCCAACGATCCGCCCTCGGGGGCGAGGCGGGCGTCACAGAAGCGAATGTGTTCGTCCATATCGAAGTAGGTCCCGTCAAGGGCCTCGATGGCGCCTTGCGTGAAGGACTTCATCTTTTCGAGCAGGGCGTCGGTGCCGTGAATCACGCGAGCGGGGTCGGCGTCTAAGACCGCCGCTGCCTCGGTCAACGTGGTTGCTTCCGGCGCGACAATGGCGGCAATCTCGAACATGCGAGACACGATGCGCTGGAGGTCGGCGTAGCCCCACTCGTAGAGTTCGTGCAGATTGAGCGAGGCGCCGGTGAAGTACCGCGCCCACTGGGCGTAGCGCTCCTCGCCGACGGCGTCTCGGGTGGGCGCACTCGCCACTAGCGAGTCCTCCATCCACGCGGCCAAGGCCACGTTGGCTGTGTCGGCGTCGCGCGCTGCGTCGAGCAGGGCCTCACTCGGCAGCTCCACGACCCGAGTGACGAATGCTTCGTAGGAACCATTGCCATAGGCGCGAGCCTGCTGGGCGACCCCGCGGACGTGACGCTGCGCGGGGAGTTCTCCCTTGGCGCGTAGTTCGTCAAGGGTGAGCTTCCAGGAATCCAGGGCACCTCGAACGGCCAACAGTCGTTCGGTCAGAACGTCGGTGTTCGACGTGTCCATAATTTCAAAGACTTGGCGAATTTCAGCCACGGGCGAGGTGAGCACCGAAAAGACGCGTGACGACTCCCCTGATTCGAGCAGGTCCAGTCGTGACTGCAGGCGCTCAATCATGAGGGCCTGCCCCACGCGGTCAATGTCGTCGATTGGCTCGAGGGCGGTGGTAGCAGCGATTACTTCTTTGAGGCGGGCGATGTCGCCAGGCGTCGAGGCGGGCGAGAAGTCAGTGAGGAGGTGGTCGTAGCCCGCGATGCCCGAAGCGGTAGCGAACATCGGGTCGCGCGCCGCGTCGTGCTCGACGACGTCGTTCGCGAGGGCAAAAAGTGGGGATCGAAATGCGGCAGTGGTCACGGGTCTCTCCTAGTTCCTCTTCGCCACATTAACGCACGTGCCCCCCAGCAACGCTGGGGGGCACGCAACAACGAAAGCGTTGTAACTACGGAATAGTCACCATGCGGACGGTGTCGGTAATCTGCGCGCCACCGGTAGCCGAACCGGCCATGACGACGATTGCGTCGCCGGACTTCGCCAGACCGGCTTCGGTCACTGACTTGACGGCCAGTTCACACAGGACGTCGATGTCGTTCGCCGGCGTCACGATGACGTCGTTGACACCCCACGAGACCTTCAACTGCAGCGCCGTCGATTCCTTCGGCGTAATGGCCACAATGGGCATTGGTGGGCGGAAACGGGAAATTGCGCGAGCCGTCATACCTGAGCGGGTGCAGGCCACCAGGGCCACGGCCTTCTCCTGCATCGCGGCGCGCCAGGCGGCACCGGTCATAGCGGCCGTAATGCGGGCGGCCTTGGAGTCGTCGCCGACGGTCTGGTGCAGTTCGAGTCCCTCGCCCCACGCGGCGTAGTCGAAGGATTCTTCGGCGCGGCGAATGATGCGGTCCATCGTGCGCACGACGTTGACGGGGTCGTGGCCAATGGCCGTTTCACCCGACAGCATCACGGCACTGGCGCCGTCGAGGACGGCGTTGGCGACGTCAGTCACTTCGGCGCGAGTCGGGACCTGGGCGTAGGTCATCGTTTCGAGCATCTGCGTCGCCACGACCACGGGGCGGGCGAAGCGCACACCGGCGCGCACGATTCGCTTTTGCAGGTGGGGAACGTCTTCGATGGGCAAGCGCACACCGAGGTCGCCACGGGCCACCATCAGCGAGTCAGTCACCTCGACGATTTCGGTGAGGTTGTTGATGCCCTCTTCGGTCTCGATCTTGGCCATCATCAACACGTCGGGACGACCCAGCGCCGTGCGGACCGAGACCATGTCGAAGGCGGAGCGGACGAAGGAAACGGCGAGAATTTCGAACTCTTCATCACGCAGAGCGGCGATGCGAGCGGCGTCGTCAGCGGTGGGCAGGTGCTCGTTCAGGATGGAGGAAGGGAAGGACAGGCCCGGCTTACCCATGACGGAACCGGCGGCCACGACCTCGGCCACGACCGACGAGCCAACTTCGACAATCTGCAACGCAGTACCACCGTCACCGATGGCCACACGGTCGCCTGGCTTCAAGTTAGCGAGGACGCCCTCACGCTCCACCGAGATGACCTCGGCGGTCGAGGTCGAGCCAAAGGCTTCCACGATCTCGAGACGGTGGCCGTGGTTCAAGGCGATGGGGCTGGTGCCGAAGGAGCCGGCGCGAATCTTTGGTCCGGGGATGTCGACCATGATGGCGACGCCGGGTGCCACGGCGCGAACGCGACGAAGGCGCTCGATGCACGACGGAATGTCGCCGTGGGCCATCGAGAGGCGGAAGACGTCAACGCCGGCCTCGGCGAGGCCGCGGAGGACCTCGTCACTCTCTGAAGCAGGTCCAATAGTGGCTACGATTCGTGTGCGACGCACAGTAATTCCCTTCGTTTGGTCACACCAATCCTAGTTCGCGACCCTGAAGAGTTTTTATCCCTGTATGAATTGCGTGTGACGAATTACAACTAGGAGCGCAACGGGACGACGACGTCTTGCCCTTCGACGTTCACGACGCGCAGCGCCATGCCGTAACTCTCACTTAGCGCCGGACTGCGCACCACGTCGGCTGGATCCCCAGACGTGGCAATACGCCCCGCACTGAGCAGAACCAGTTGGTCGGCGTAGTGGCTGGCCGTGGTGAGGTCGTGCAGTGTGGCCAGCACCGTCAGCTGACACTCGACGACTTCCTTACGCAGTAAGTCCAATAGCTCCAGCTGGTGACGAACGTCGAGACCGGCGGTGGGTTCGTCGAGCACCACGACGCGGGTGCCCTGGGCGAGCGTGCGCGCCAACACCACGCGCTGACGTTCACCGCCCGACAATGATCCAACCTCGCGGTGGCGGAAGCTGTCGAGGCCCATGCGCTCGAGAACACCGTCGACAATCTGGCGGTCCGCCGGCGACGGGGCCCGCAAAACGCCGTGAGAGGCCGTGCGCCCGAGGGTGACGTAGTCCGCGACGGTACTGCCCACCGGGATAACGGGGCGCTGAGGAACGTAGGCCACGAGGCCCGCTCGCGTGCGTTCCGAGAGCTCGTGAACGTCATGGCCCTCAATGCGCACGGTGCCGCTGGCCACTCGCTGCAGGCCCACCACGGACGAGACAATTGAAGTCTTCCCCGCTCCGTTCGGGCCGATCAGCGTGGTCCACGATCCGGCCGGGACGGCAAAAGAGACACCCTCCACCACCGTGGTTGTCCCGAAGCGAACGTGGAGGTCGTCGACGCCAATGCTCACGAGGTCAATCCTCGACGTACCGACAAAATAAGGACAAAGACGGGGGCACCGATCGCGGCCGTCACCACACCGAGTGGGAGTTCTGACGGTGCCAAGGCAGTGCGTGCAACGGTGTCGGCGAGCACGAGAAAGGACGCCCCGACCACCACTGACAACGGCAAAATCCGACGGTATGACGTCCCGACGAGCAGTCGAATGACGTGAGGCACGATGATGCCGACGAAGCCAATCAGACCCACCACCGACACGATGGCCGCCGTGCCGAGTGACGAGGCAGCGATAACCACGAGCCGCACGCGACGCACCGAGAGCCCCACCGAGCGCGCCTCGTCATCACCGAGACTCAGCACGTCGAGGGCGCGTCCCGCGACCACGCAGACGGCAATGCAGACCGCGACGTAGGGCAACACGAGGGTCACCGACGACCAACTCGCCCCGGCGAGCGAGCCGAGCAACCAGATGTAGACCCGCGCAATGGACTGAGCCGAGGCCTGCTGCTGCAAGAAGGTTTGTGCGCTGGTGAAGAGTGAGGCCACCGCCACCCCCGCGAGTACCAGGGTCGCGGTTGTGGCTCGCTGACCGCGACCGCCAATGAGCCAAGTCAGCAGCACGGCGCTACTCGCCCCCACGAAGGCAATCAGTGGTGTCCACGTCGGACCATTTACCGCGTTCCCGTCGTGCACCAGCGCGAGAGTTGCACCAAGGCCGGCGCCGGCCGCGACGCCGAGGAGGTAGGGGTCAGCGAGCGGATTACGAAAGACGCCCTGGTAGGTGCCGCCGGCCACACTTAGCATGGCTCCCGCGAGCAGGCCCAGCACCATTCGTGGGCCGCGCAACTGCCACACCACCGTCTGATCAAACAACGAGAGCGACGAGTGACCAATGCCGAGATGACTCAGGAGTGAGGTGAGCACGTCCAATGGCGCTACCGGCGTCGGCCCCACGGCGAGACCACACAAGACGGCGACGAGCAGACTGGTGAGGGCGCCAATCCACACCAGCATCACTCGACGTGATGGCGCGGTCGTCATCGCGTCACCCCTTCGGTCATTGTCGCCACACTCCTCACACCAACCACCTACATCTGGTCGGGGGCATAAATGCCGAGCAGCCCCAGTCCGAGGCGAAGTGTCCGCGCCGTGATTTCACAGAGCGCCAAGCGCTCGCTACGTAACGGCTCGTCGACACTCAGGACAGGGCAGGCCTCGTAGAACGAGGTGAACCGCTGCGCCAGGTCAAAGAGGTAGCCCGTAAGGCGGTGAGGCTGACAGGTCGCGACGGCACCATCGACGGCCTCGGGAAAGGCGAGCAGGCCCAATGCGAGGGTGCGTTCGGCCGGTTCGCCGAGCGTGAAGTGAACATCGTCGAAGGTCGCAGGCGCACCGAGTCGGCGGAAAATTGAACGAATACGGGCGTGTGCGTACTGAAGGTAGGGTCCGGTGTCTCCCTCAAAATTCACCATGCGCTCGAGGTCGAACACGTAGTCGCGCTGACGGTCCGAGGAAAGGTCGGCGTACTTGATCGCCCCGCGGCCAATGTGTGTTGCGAGTTTGGTTCGCTGTGCCAGCGGCATCTCGGGACTGCGCTCGAGCAATGTACTCGCCGCCTTCTCGATGGCCTCATTCAGGAGGCTAATGAGCTTGACGGTTTGACCGCTGCGGGACTTGAAGACTTTGCGATCAGGTCCGAGGACGCTGCCGAAGGCGATGTGCTCAATGCGTACGTCCTCGGGAAGCCAACCCGCGGCGCGGGCGACTGACCAGACCATGGCGAAGTGTTGCGCCTGCGGCGCACCCACGACGTAGAGAAGGTCAGTACCCCCGAGGGCACCCACGCGGTCGCGAACGGCGGCCAAGTCGGTAGCGGCGTAGCCAAAACCTTCGTCGCGCTTTTGCACAATGACGGGGAGCGGTTCGCCCTCACGAGTGGTGAAGCCCTCCGGGAAGACGCACAGTGCCCCGTCACTTTCGACAATCAGTCCGGCCGCGTCGAGGTCACGCACCACGTCGTTGAGCATGGGGTTATAGAACGACTCACCGACCACGTCGGCGGGGGTCAAGGTAACGTCCAATGCTTCGTAGCCCTCGGTGAAGTAGGCCACCGATTCCGCCACCAGAATGCGACAAAGCCGCAGGG
>DAIPLC010000101.1:0-5541 GCA_036769405.1 Acidimicrobiales bacterium | reverse complement strand
CGAACTGAACTGCTGCTGGGTGTAGTAACGACCGTGTAGGTAAAGGGTGTCGGCGCTCCCGTTGGCCTGTGCTCCCAGGAAGTCCGTAAGGGGGAGTTTAAATCGTTTGGCGAGGCCGAGCACAGTGGCGTGATCAGAGTCGAAGAATTCGCCGCACCATTCCGTTGTTTGGCCATTCTTCCACGACGTCGCATTCGAGTGCATACGACCGCCGACTCGATCAGCTGCTTCGTAGACCGTCGCAACGTGCCCGGCGTCCTTGAGTGCCAAGGCGGCGCTAAGACCGGCAATGCCGCCGCCGATGATGGCAATGCGCGAAGTTGTTGCAGCCGATGCGCTCGACGACGGTACCGTCACGGCAGCCAGCGATGACAGGCCCGCACCAGCAAGAAAGTGTCGACGAGAGAGTGACGGTGAGGTCGAGCCGTCAACCTCCGTCATCATCGACTGGAGCTGACGAAATAGCGGTGTGCGCGCCACGGAACCTCCTCGAGTACTCGGCGACGACGAGGGTCGTCGATTGCTCATCCTAGGACGAAGCCCTATGCCGAGAGAGGAACTTCCTTCGGCTTATCAATCTTCGTCACGACGAGGAAGATCACGAAGGCCACGATGGCGGAGAGGAAGATGAGGCTGGTCACCGTCGTACCGAGGCCGCAGCCACTCGCGTTCTTGGGCTGTGACAGGAAGTCGCCCAGGGACGCTCCGAGGGGCCGGGTAATGATGTAGGCCGCCCAGAAGGCCGCGATGGCACCAATCAACTTGGCACGGTAGGCGACCCCAACGACTGCCACGGCGCCAACGAAGACCATGAGCGTCGAGAAGTACCCGAGGGCCAGCTTCTCCGAGATGAAGTCACCGGCCGCGGTGCCGAGGGCAAACGTGAAGAGAATGGTCGTCCAGTAGAAGGCCTCGCGGCGGAAATTATCAACCGTGTGAATGGACAGTGTGCCTTCGACGCGCTGCCAGAGCACGAAGGTAGTGGCCAATGCGAGAGTGAAGGCAATCATTGACGAGAGTTGGGAGATGCCCCAGTTGTCCACCATGTTGTCGGTGAGCAGTGTGCCTACAACGCTGATGAGTACGACGGTAATCCAGTACAGCGGTGCGATGTAGCGCTTGACCACAAACTGCGCAACCAAGGCGACCACGAAGGGGATGAGCATGACGAAGAAGGTGTTTTGCTCACCGAGTCCAACGTGATTACACAACCAGTCCGCGAACGTCTCACCAACGGTGGTGGAGAGCACCTTGATTAGCCAAAAGTAGATTGTAATTTCTGGCACTTTGACGAGCGCCGATCGGACGAACGGGGCCGCGTGACGGTTTTGCGTGGTTGACATGCGTTTCAGTGTAAGGAATCGGCCACTCGCACTTGGCAGTTTTGGAGTAACTCTTATCAATTGTTAATGCATGCGCTCAACAGGTTTTCGTCCCCTTCTGAAAGAGTGCCTCGAAGGTGGCAAATCGTAGTGTGGTGGCCCGCCCCGTGGGGGATCGCCACCACACTTGATAGATGTGGTGATCATTTGCCTCGAAGGGTTGCGCCGTGGTGAGGAAGGCGAACGACGTAGTCGCTGGCCCAAGCGTCACCACACCGGGCGTTGCGGTTGGGCCGTAGTCAATGAGGACCTCGAAGGACGCGGGCGCCCCGGTAACGGAGGCACTGAGCCGCAGGGACACCGCGCCCGAAGCGCAGTAACGACCGCCAAGTCCGAGCACTTGGTGAAACGTTGGTGACGTCGTGGAGACGGGAGCGGTTCGCCACGTGGTGGCGAGTCGAGTGGGTTGGCTGGTCGCGGCACCCGTGGTGGGTGCGGCCCCCGCACACTGCGTTCCGCACAGCAGACTGGCGACGAGTGCGACCGTTAGCGCGATGCGTTGCATGCGAACCTCCCGAGGGATGTGATTGCGCAGCCCTCTAGGGCCGACCGTAGCACTGGTGTGAACATGCAGCACACGTCGATGGCCGGCGGTCGGGTGTTTCGGGTCTTAGGATGACGCCGTGCCCTACCTCACTCTCGTGTTGATCGTGGTGGCGGTGAATCTACTGCCAGCCTTTGGCCCGCCGACGTGGACAATTCTGGTGGTCGCTCGGTTGGACTGGCACCTGAACCCCATAGCCCTGGTGGTGCTGGGCGCCGTGTCGGCCAGTGTGGGCCGTTACTTGTTAGCGACCCTGGCTCACCGTTTCAATAGTCACCTCCCGAAGCGGTTGCGAGCTAATCTCGAGGCGGCGCGGACGTTAGTGCAGTCTCGTCGCCTTGGCAGTGTCGCGCTCTTCGCTCTGTTCGTGGTCTCACCACTTCCCTCTGCGCAACTATTTGTCGCCGCCGGGCTTCTTGAACTTCGACTGCGACCGCTCACGGCGGTGTTCTTCGTCGGCCGACTACTCAGCTACTCCTTCTACGTGAGTGCCGCGACGCTGGCCCAGCAGCGGATGGGCCACGTGCTCACGAATGCCTTCGGTTCACCCTGGTCCATTGCCGTGCAAGTGTTGCTCGTCGTCGGCGTCTGTCTGGTGCCATTCGTACACTGGCAGCCACTCACGCAACGGGACCGCAAAGGGTCAGCCCCGTCGTAGTGTGGGCATGCTTAAGGGAATAGGAAAACGCGATGCGCTACATCATTTTCGTCATTGATACGCAAGCAGCACCGGCCAGCAGTACGGAAATGGCTGCCATCGACGCGTTCAATGAGTCCCTGGTCTCGGCGGGTCACTTTGTGCTGGCGGCCGGCATCTCGCAGGTAGGTCTCCTCGTTGACAACCGAGTGGGTCGTGGCAGCGTGGACCAGCACTCCCTCCAGGATGGCGGCGAGGCGTACAGCGGCTTTTGGCTCATTGATGCTCCCGACGATAAAACGGCGGAGCAGTTAGCGCTTGCCGGCTCGAAAGCCTGCAACCGCCGGGTCGAACTTCGGCCCTTCCTTCACTAGTTGTTGGTCGTTGACCCGGGCTCGAACAATACCCACGTTCCTTCGGAAATCACCGTTACTTCACCATCAACTACCGACAGGGCCGACTCGTCATCGAGTGCGTACGTCGCATAACCGCTGCTGCGAGCCCACGCCGCCGCATTCGCCATGGTGTGATCTTCGAACATGGGGTCGGGGTGGCCAACGTGCACCCACGTGGTGAAAGGGACCAGACCTAGCCCATGGTCGGCGTGACGAGCGGCCGACGAGTCGATCGGGAGAACCTCGCGATTGAAGGCCGCGTCGCAGTTTGATGGGGTCACCGCGATTGTTCCCGCGCTGACCCCGACGTAGAGGAGGTTAGGCAGGGTGGGGAGCAGGGCGGCAACACCGGATTCGCGCAGCCAATGAGCAAGGTAGGCAACGTTACCGCCGTATACCAAGAGGGCATCGGCTTCTTCGAGGGCCGGGGCCCAGTGTTCGGGTTTAAGGGAGGGTAGGGCCGTGAGCTCGAGGAGTCCGAGCGACCCCCACTCGAGTTCGGCGAGCGGCGTCGCTACCTGACCACGGACTGCGCGCATGGCTTGGCGACTTCCACCGGAGAAGGGATAGATCGCAGTGGGAACGAAGAGAGCGTGCGAAGACGAGACCGGCTTGCCGAGCAGGTTTTCGAGCGCTCGCCCGATTGAATCGTTGGCGATACCAGCCGACGTCAGCAGTAACTTCATGCCGCCACTGTAGGGCGCCACAATTGGTCGCTACTCCATACTCGGTGTCGACCTCGGGCTCCCTAGAGGTCGTAGGTCCCTTTCACTACGAAGTAGGAGCCTCGGATGGTGCCGGCAAGCTTGGATTTCTGACGGGCGAACTTGAACGCACCGAGCTCGACGGGTACGTCCATGCCCTCCGACAGCTTGAAACCAACGGCACGCTTCGGTGTTTCGCCTTCGAGGCCGTAGAGAAGATTAATGGCGAGGCCGCTTTCGTAGAAGACGTAGGCCCACCGAACATTGTCGACAACGAACATCGAGGTCTCGAGCGGGGGAGAGGCGACGATAATGTCTCGCTCAAGGAGGACCCGCTGCAACAGCGCGACGACTTCCATCGACTAATCGGCTGGTCGCACCACAAATTCGTGGTCGTACTTGTTTTTGAAGTAGCGCGCCTCGTTGGCCCTCAGACCCGCGAGGGCAGTGGCGAACGGACTCGATTCGAGTCCAGCGGTGATTACCGAGGTGAAACTGACGAGTTTTTCCATGAAGTAATCGTCGCACACGAGTGACCGAGGGGCCGACTGCCACCGGGTGGCGGCGGTCGCTTTCCAAAGGGCGAACGTTGAAGATCGCTAAACATACGTACCAACTCAAAATCTTTTGACAACAAGGGCGATTGGGCGACGCAGGCTGGGCATTTCGATGGAGAGGTTCTCAACACCAGTGAGGTACCGCCATGAGTCGTTCTGCCCGTTCGTCCAAGTAGACGGCAAAGGTCGCCGTTTCCACCTCTGGACTACTGTGCGATTTTGAAGTCTTCTTGCCTATTGCGATGCAGGCTGCAGGGCCCAACGGTCCGACGATTCAAGACGGCTACACCTGCACGAAAGTCGGATCCCCGGGCAACGACACCCTGACCGCGACTGCGGGTGACGTGGTCTGTGACATGGGCGGCAATGACACCATTACCGCGAGCGGTTCGGGCCCCGTGTCCTCGGTGGCTTCCGATTCCTCGACCGTGACGGTTGCCGTCAATGAACCCAACGATGGCGCTCGGAAATGATTGGGAGCTCAGGGTCCCGCCTATTCGACGAACGGTCTGACGTTTTGACCTGGCGACCAGTCCGGCGTCGCTGAACCTACACGGCGCATTGGCTATCGCTGTCGGTGACCAACTGACGATTGCGTCGACATCGGGGAATTTGAACTGCGAGCCCGTGGCGACATTCGTGCACGATTTCGGTAATTGGTCAAGTTTCTGGTCGGCGTCGTCGGGTGGTCACAATGGAGCTTGACGCTCGAAGGTTGAGCCCCGTCCATCACGGGGCAATCACCTAACGTAGGTGCGTGGCCAGATTCGGACGACTCCATCCTGCGTGGCTCATCGTCGGTACGACCTTTGCGACGCTCTTGGTGGTGGCCGGCTTTCGTTCGGCCCCTTCGGTCCTCATTATGCCCCTCGAGATGGCTTTTGGCTGGAGCCGCACGCAAGTCTCGCTTGCGGTGTCGATCAATGTATTGGTCTATGGGTTGATTTCTCCGTTTGCGGCAGCTCTGATGCAGCGGTTCGGTATTCGTCGCGTGGTTATGTCTGCCCTGGTGGTGATTGCACTGGGGGCGCTCGCGACGACGCAGATTCGCGCGCCGTGGCAGCTCGATCTGCTGTGGGGCGTCATCGTAGGTGGCGGTACCGGGTCGATGGCTCTGGTGTTTTCGGCGACAGTAGCTTCGCGCTGGTTTGTGCAGCGTCGCGGTCTAGTGGTCGGACTCCTCTCGGCCGCAACGTCGACCGGGCAGCTTATTTTTCTTCCCGTCTTTGCCTACTTGGCCAACCACCATGGATGGCGCTCAGTCTCTATTTTTGTCGGGGTCTTTGCGCTGGTCATGGTGCCAGTGGTTGCGCTGTTTCTTC
>DAIPLC010000100.1:0-5548 GCA_036769405.1 Acidimicrobiales bacterium | reverse complement strand
TTTCGGTGTACACTGCTTTTGTCGTTCACGTCAGGCCTGTTGCCGACGTGCGGAACTCTTCCACTAACGGCAGTTCTCGTTTTTTTCTCCACGCACTTTGCTTTGTCGTCGTGGCGAGAAAGGACCCTACATGGCTGAAAAGCCCACCGGCCCCTCGCGGCCAAATCTCATCACTAAGTCCAAGGATGAACTGGTCACGATTGCCAAGGCCTCCGGCATTGACGTCGGACCAAAGGCCACCAAGGCCACCATCATCGCCGCTCTCTCGGGTGCCTCATCGACCGCGTCGGCGTCATCCGCACCTGCCCCATCGGCACCCGCCACACCAGCCCCGGCCACCTCAGAGCGACCGGCTTCCACCCGGCCCTCCGGCGCAATCCGTTCGCGGCGCTACGTTGAATCACCGAGTGACGACTTTGAGGCCATTTTGAGCGACTACGCCGCCGAGCCTTCGTCGACCCCCGCCGCCGCAGCCCCCACTTCGACCCCCGCATCGTCATCGCCCGCCCCGTCGAGCGACCGCGGTCCCCGTCCCGAACGAGCACCTCGTGACAACGGTGACGGATCCCAGGGTGGTGGTCAACGCCAGCCGCAAGACCGTCAGCAGCAGGACCGTCAGCCCCGTGACTTCGGCAACGATGGCAATGGTCGCAACAACCGCCGCAACCGCCGCAACCGCAACGGCCAGGGTGGTCAAGGTGGTCGTGAGCGGTTCAACGAATCCTTCCCGAACACCGATCAGCCCTACAACGGCGAGTTGGTTGACGTTGAGGGTCTGCTCGACCTCCGTGACGATGGCTACGGCTTCCTTCGCACCAAGGGCTTTACTTCGTCGCCCAACGACGTCTACGTTTCCATCAACCAGGTGCGCCGTTTTCACCTCCGTAAAGGTGACGTCCTCAAGGGTGGGTACCGTCCCGCCGCCTCGAACGAGAAGTACCCGGCGCTGTTGCGCGTGGACACCGTCGCGGGCTACGACCCCGAGGTCGCCAAGCTTCGTCCCCGCTTTGAGGACCTGACCCCACTCTTCCCCGACGAGAAGCTCAAACTCGAGACGCTCGACGGCAAGAACGACCTAACGCCACGTATCGTCGACCTGCTCGCCCCCATTGGTAAGGGGCAGCGTGGTCTCATCGTCTCGCCACCCAAGGCCGGTAAGACGACCATCATGAAGCAGATTGCTCAGTCGATCGAGGCCAACAACCCCGAAGTGCACCTCATGGTGCTGTTGGTGGACGAGCGCCCCGAAGAAGTGACCGACATGCGCCGCAGCGTGAGTGGCGAAGTTATCGCCTCCACCTTCGACCGTCCGGCCGATGAGCACACGCACATCGCCGAGCTTTGCCTCGAGCGCGCCAAGCGCCTCGTGGAGCAGGGTCGCGACGTGGTCATCATCCTCGACGGTATTACCCGACTCGCTCGCGCCTACAACTTGGCCGCCCCGGCAACTGGACGCATCATGTCCGGTGGTGTGGACTCCGGTGCCCTCTACCCACCGAAGAAGTTCTTTGGTGCGGCGCGCAACATTGAAGAAGGCGGTTCGTTGACGATTTTGGCCACTGCCCTGGTCGAAACCGGCTCAAAGATGGACGAAGTGATCTTCGAAGAGTTCAAGGGAACCGGCAACATGGAGCTCAAGCTCGACCGTCGTTTGGCCGAGCGCCGTCTCTACCCGGCCATTGACGTCAACGCCTCCTCGACCCGTCACGAAGAACTCCTGTTCAAGAAGGAAGTCCTGCCACAGGTGTGGCGTCTGCGCCGGGTGCTGAACGGACTCGTCAACGAGGGCCGCGAAGCCGCTGGCCTCGAACTCTTGATCGACAAACTCCGTACGACGCCGTCGAATGACGTGTTCCTGGCCGAGATTGCCAAGGGCCCGGCACCGACCTCTTGATTTGTTGTAAACTCTTTCTTCGCACTAAGGAGCGACCATGAAGACTGACATTCACCCCAACTACGGCGACGCGACCGTCACCTGCTCGTGCGGCAACACGTGGACGACGAAGTCGACGAAGCCGTCGATGTCCATCGAACTTTGCAACGAGTGCCACCCGTTCTTCACTGGTAAGCAGAAGCTCGTCGACACCGGTGGTCGCGTGGAGCGCTTCCAGCGTCGCTACGCCCAGCGGACGGACAAGGCACGCGCACCTAAGGCGTAAGCCTTCGGACTGCCCCCCGTGCGCTCCCTCGAAGAAACGCTGCAGGTACTCGAAGAGGAACTCGGTTCCGTCGAAGAAGCCTTAGGACAACCTGACGTCGCCAGCGACCTCACGCGTTTGCGTGAACTGTCACGTCGCCACAAGCAACTGGCCGAAATCAATGCGGCATGGCGCGAACTCAAGGGCGTCCGGTCGGACTTGGCCACGGCCAAGGAGATGTTCAACGAATCCACGGGTGAAGACCGTGATCTGTGGCGCGACGAGATGAACGAGGCCGAGGGAAAGATTCCTCAGCTTGAGTCGACCCTCGAAACCCTGCTGCTGCCCCGCGACCCGAATGAGGGTCGTAACGTGCTGCTCGAAATCCGGGGCGCCGAAGGTGGTGAAGAGGCCAACCTGTTCGCCTCCGACCTGGCCGAAATGTACCGCCGATACGCCGCGCTGCGGGGCTGGAAAGTGGAGGTCGTTGAAGAGCGCCTCTCCGACCACGGCGGCTTTGACGAAGCGACCTACCTGATTAAGGGTGAGGACGCCTGGACCCGCATGGCCCACGAGGCCGGCGTTCACCGCGTGCAGCGCGTCCCGGCGACTGAAGCCAAGGGTCGCGTCCACACATCGTCGGCCACCGTCTCCATCCTTCCCGAGGCCGAAGAAGTTGACGTCGACCTCGACCCGAACGAACTCAAGATTGACGTGTACCGTTCCTCCGGTCCCGGTGGTCAGAGCGTGAACACGACCGACTCCGCCGTTCGCATTACCCACTTGCCCACGGGCATCGTGGTCTCGATGCAGGACGAAAAGAGTCAGATTCAGAACCGCGTCAAGGCGCTGGTGGTGTTGCGTTCGCGCCTCTTGAAGGCCGCCCAGGACGCTCAGGCCGCCGAACTCGGCGACCTCAAGCGCTCGCAAATTGGTGCCGGTGGACGAAGCGAAAAGATTCGCACCTACAACTTCAAGGAAAACCGCGTCACCGATCACCGCATCAACCTGACGACGTACACCCTCGACGCCGTGCTCGCCGGTGATCTCGATACCTACATTGACGCTCTCCTCGCTGATCAGCGCGCTCGACAGTTGGCCGAGAGTGGCGGCAACTAACCACGAGGTCATCGCTGAACTCGTGGCCATGGGCCTCGAGCGGCGCGAAGCGGGCTGGTTAGTGGAGGAGTTCTTCCTCGGTGGCGAGCCCTCCGCGAAGGCCGACTTGTTGACCGCCGCGTCCCGTCGCCTGGCCGGCGAGCCGCTGCAGTACATCATTGGACACTGGCCCTTTCGGTCGCTCGACCTCGACGTCGATGCGCGAGTCCTGATTCCCCGACCCGAAACGGAAGAGCTCGTTGACGTAGCACTGGGCGAACTCGATCGGGACGCCGTGACGCCGCTCATAGTCGACCTCGGCTGCGGATCGGGCGCCATTGGTCTCGCTCTCGTGAGTGAACTGAGGGAACGAGGCGTGGTCGCCACGCTGGTCGCGGTCGACGAGTCCGCTGACGCCCTGGCGGTCGCCAAGGCCAACGCCCGAAAGCACCGAGTCCTGACTGCCTCCTTTGTGCAGTCTTCGTGGTTTCGCGAACTGGACGACTCACTGCGGGGGAGTGTTGACCTTGTTGTGTCGAATCCGCCCTACGTGGGCGGCGATGATTTCGAGGACCTCGACCCCGTCCTGCGCTACGAGCCGCTCGGGGCGTTGGTCGCCCCTGACAGCCACGGCTACGCGGGTTTCGACGACATTGCCACAATTCTCGACCACGGTCTCGAGTGGCTGCGTCCCGGGGGCGTCCTCGTTATGGAGCACGGTGACCAGCAACGCGAGGCCATCCTCGCCTACGCGACCAAGCGAGGGTGGCACAACGTGCGCGACCTCGACGACTTGAGTGGGCGACCCCGCATCTTCGTGGGGAGCCGACCATGACGGCACGGCTGACCACGGAGGCGTGCGCCGAGATCCTGTGCAGTGGTGGGGTCGTGGCCGTACCAACCGACACCGTCTACGGCCTCGCGGCGAGCCTGCGCCAGCCCGACGCGCTGACTGATATTTTTCGACTGAAGGACCGGCCCAGAGACGTCTCCCTTCCCATCATGGTGGCCGATATCGACACAATCACCGGCCTCGGCATCACCCTGCCCGCCGACGCCCTCGCCTTGGCCGACGCGTTCTGGCCGGGGGCGTTGACCATTGTGGTCTCGGTCCCCAGGGAGCTCGCCGCCCTCGTCGGCGCCACCAGCACGCTCGGATTCCGGATTCCAAATCGAGCCGACCTGCGTTCATTGCTGCGACTCACCGGACCACTCGCGGTGACCAGCGCCAATTTGCACGGCGAGCCGCCCTGCACCACGGCCGAGTCCGTCGTCTCGGCGTTCAGTGACCGCGGTCTCGTCGGCGTCCTCGATGGCGGGGCCTGCACCGGGGTGGTGTCCACGGTGGTGACCCTCGAGGGTCCGTGGCGGGTCCTGCGTCACGGGGGAGTATCGACCGAGGAGTTAGCCGACATCCTCGGCCCCTCGCCCCTGATTGACCAGCCCGAGAACTAGGCTGAGGTCATGAAGATTGCGGTTGGTTCCGACCACGCGGGCTACGACATGAAGACCGCCATACTCGAGGTCTTGTCCGGTGCCGGTCACGAGGTCCTCGATCTCGGGGCGGCTGACGGGACGACGTCGGTGGACTACCCCGACTTTGGCGAAGCCGTCGGTCGGGCCGTCGTTGACGGCCTCGCCGATGCCGGCGTCGCCATCTGCGGCACTGGTATTGGCATCTCCATCGCCGCCAACAAGGTGCCCGGCGTTCGTGCGGCCCTCGTCCACGACGTCACCACCGCCCGCTTGGCGCGTGAACACAATCACGCCAACGTCCTGTGTCTTGGGGCTCGAATGATTGGCCTCACCGTCGCCGCCGACGCCGTTGCCGCCTGGCTCGACACCGCACCGGGCGAAGGACGCCACCTCGGACGTATTGAAAAATTGCACGCGCTCGACGAGCGTTCGCACCACTAGGAAAGGTCAGTTCATGACATCGTCCCCCATTGATGCCTTTATTGAAAACGACGACGAAATCGTCGGTTTGCTCGGTCGTGAGTGGCACCGCCAGCTCTCGACGTTGCAACTGATCGCGAGTGAGAACTTCACTTCACCATCAGTCATGGCCGCCACGGGTTCGATTCTGACCAACAAGTACGCCGAGGGCTACCCCGGCCGTCGCTACTACGGCGGCAACCTCATCGTTGACGAGATTGAAGACCTTGCTCGCCACCGCCTCTGCCGCCTCTTCGGTGCCGACCACGCCAACGTGCAGCCCCACTCGGGCGCCAACGCCAACGTCGCGGTCTACCAAGCCCTGCTTGAGCCCGGTGACACGATTTTGGCGCTGCGCCTCGACCAGGGTGGTCACC
>DAIPLC010000099.1:0-5585 GCA_036769405.1 Acidimicrobiales bacterium | reverse complement strand
CCTGGGCAAAATCGTCGAGATCGGTGACGCTGAGTCAGTCTTCCGTTCACCGGCCCACCCCTACACCCAGGGCTTGCTGAACGCCGTTCCGGTCCCCGACCCCGCGAAGGCGCGGGCGCAGAACGCTATCAAGGTGTCGGGTGAGTTGCCCTCAGTGGTCAACCCTCCGTCGGGCTGCCGTTTCCGCACCCGGTGCTCCTTCGCGCAGGACGTGTGCGCCCAGGAAGAACCGCCCATGCGCGCCTTTGGCGAATCACAGCAGGCGGCCTGTCACTTCCCGCTGCGTACGCCAGTGACGGTCACTGCGTCGCACAGCGCGTAGCGCCTGTTTTCCGCGTGCCCACCACAGTGAGGCGTCGCTAACGCGATTTACCGCTCGACGAGACGAACCTCAAAGGCATCTCGCAAGGCGTCGCCGATGTAGTTAATCGCCACGACCACGAGGATGAAGATGACGGCGAGAGGGTAGACCTCCCACCAGTAGTTAGCACTCTGCAACTGCGACGTCCCGTCTTGCAACATCGTGCCCCAATCGGTTTGGGGAAGCTGAATGCCGAGTCCGAGGAAGCCGAGGGCGGAGAGGAACAAGATCGCGTCAGCGACCGAGAACGTCGCCACGGTCACGATATTGGAGATCGAGTTCGGAAAGACGTGGCGGCGGATGATGTGCCACTTGCTCGCACCCATGGAGGTTGAGGCCTGCGCGTACTCCAGATTACGGATCAGCAGGGCATCCCCTCGAATGATACGAGCGTTACCCCACCAGCCGGTGAGGCCAATCGCCAGGATCAAGAACGTGGTCGAGCGACCGAACAGCGAGATGATGGTGATGAGAAAGAAGAAGTAGGGGATTGACAGCAGCGCGTCCAGAAGGCGCATCATGACCGTGTCGGTAATGCCGGCGAAGAAGCCGGCGATCATGCCGTAGATGGTGCCGACCACAATGGTGATGAAACCGGCCAGCAGGCCGAGGGTGATCGAGTACTCACCAGCGTAGAAAATACGACCAAGCTCGTCGTAGCCGGCCGCGCTCGTGCCGAGCCAGTGTGCCTTCGACGGGTTGGCATTTTGCGGAGTCAACAGAGCGGCCGCGGCGTCTGTCTGGTTCGTGGGGTGGAGCAGGGGAACGAGGTAACAAAGAGCAGCGATGAGCACTAAGAAAATCACCGAGGCAAGGGCCAGTCGATTGGAGAAGAAGATCCGTGAACGCTGGCGCCACATCGGTACTGGGGCCGTGCGCTCTGTCGCCATTGAGGTCGAACTGGTCATCGTGCGGTTCCTTCGATGCGAATACGAGGATTGACAATACCGAGGCCGATGTCGGCTAACAAGTTGCCGAGCAGGGTCAAAATTGAGACCAGCAGCGTGATGCCGAGCACGACGTTGACGTCACCTGAAAGTGCGGCATTCACCGTTTCGTACCCGAGGCCGCCGTAGTTGAAGACGGTCTCAACGACGATGGCGCCACCGAGAAGTCCTGGTAGCGACAAGCCAAGGATGGTCACGATGGGCCCGAGGGCGTTGCGGAAGGCGTGCTTGAAAAGAACGTGTCGACTCGAGCCACCCTTGGCTCGGGCGGTGCGGATGTAGTCCTGCACGAGAACTTCCAGCACCGTTCCACGCATGAATCGGCTGAGTCCGGCGACGGAAAGAAGGGTGAGGCAGCCAATGGGCATGATGAAGGCCCCCGGGTCAGTGAAGATGAGCCACGGGGCTACACCCGCGGGAGGCGAGACGGGGAGGTGGGGCCAGTGAAGACCGAAGTAGTCCAACACCAGCGAGCACAACAGGAACGACGGCATGGCGTAGAGCACGAAGGCAATGCCCGTGGCCGTGTAGTCAAAAGTTGTGTTGCGCCGTGAGGCCTGAAAGATACCGAGGGGAATGGCGATGATGCAGGTGAAAATGAGCGACGTCAGGGCGAGCCAGACCGTGCGAGGAATGTAGAGGGCCAAAATATCTCTGACCGGAATACCCGCTTGGTACGAATAGCCCAAGTTGAAGTGGGCCACCAGGTTGAACAGGTACTCCCAGAAACGCACGAGGAAAGGGCGGTCGATACCGTGCGCCACCGCCCAAAGGTGAACGTTGACGGGCGTGGCGTGCGAACCCAGTGCGAGATAGGCCGGCGCGTAAATGCCCCGGGGCTCGATATAGGGCAGTGAGAAGGTGATGAAGACAATGATGAAGAGCACAACGAGTGACTGCAAGAGGCGTCGCACAAGGTAACTCAGCATGGAGAGACCTTACCATCGACCATAAAAATCTCTACCGCTCAAAGGGTGGCCAGACGCAACGAAGGCCCCTCACGAGGAGGGGCCTTCGTTGCAGTTTTGAGCCGGTACTTAGAAGTACAGGTACTCCGGCATCCACTCGGCGAGTGGGTTGGGCTGGAAGCCCGCAGGGTTGCTGGTCTTGAGCGTGTTGATGCGCTCACCCGAACCAGTGCCTTCAGGCTTGAAGAAGACGGGCTGCTGTGCAGCGGCGTACTTCTCGTAGGCCGTCAAGGTGGCGCTGCCCACGGTCGAAGCCGTGATCAAGCTGTCCATGGTGGGGTCAGAGTAACCACCAGTGTTCGAGGAAGCACCCGTTGCGAAGAGCGACTCACCCGATGGGTAGTAGTCGGGGGCGTACAACCAACCGCCGCCCCAGTCGCACATGTCGAAACCGGTGTGTGCACCCTGGCACTTACCGAGCACGTTGGCGAAGGTGTCCTGGTTGACGTTGACGTTCACGCCAATCGCCTTCCACTCAGACACTTCAACGGCGTTCAGCTCGTTGTCTGTGGCGGAGCCGGCAGCCTGGTCCATGTTCAGGTTCATGCGGAAGTAACGAGCAACGCCGGGACCACACTGGTTCGGTCCGTTACCGGGCTTCAAGCACTCCTGAACACCCTGCTGCAGGACCCAACCGTGGGCCTTGAAGGCAGCCTTCGCGGCCGCCACGTTGTAGGGGTAGGGGTTGCCAACGGGGCCCGAGATGGCCGACGGCGCACCGAACGGCAGTGGGCTGTAGGTCGGAATGCCGTAGCCCTTCATAACGGCCTTGATGGCCAAAGGCTGGTTGGTGGCTTCCTGCATGGCCTGACGGACATACAACTGGCTCAATGCGGCGGACGCGGGGTCGCCGACGAGGTTGTAAAGGTCGTAGTTGAAGGCCCACGTGGTGCCACTGCTGATCGTGTACTTGCTGTTGAGCACAGCCAAGTTCGGACCGGCCACGCCGGGGGCGGGGGCTGGTGCGGTGAGGCTGGTGGGGTCCACGTAGCCAACGTCAATGGTGCCGGCCTTGAGGGCAGTCAACTCAGCGCTGGTCGAGGTGAACGCGACGGCCTTGAACTGAGCGACCTTTGCCTTGATGGGACCACCGTAGGTGGGGTTAGGGACCATGGTGAAGTTGCCAAGTGCGTCAATTGACTTGAGCGTCCAAGGACCGTCAACGCCCGCCTGCCAGAACTTGCCGGCAAAAGTGGCGTACTTGTTGGCGGTCGTGCGCAGGAAGTTCAACACGGCCATGCAGTCCGTGTTGGTTTGAGTGTCGCCAAACGTACCCGACTCACAGTTACCGCTACCGGCGGCAGCGTTGGCACTAGTGACGTCCCAGGCTGCGGGCATGGGGGTAATTTCCGACAGGTAGTTGTACAGCAGCCAGTTGGCATTTACCGACGAAGTCATGGTGATGACAACTTGATTGCCCGAGCCAGTCACTGACGCGATGTTGTCAGGAATACCGGCGTTGGGGACGTAGCCGCCGTACTGGTACGGACTGTGCGTGGCGGCCGCGGCCTTGTAGAGGTTCAAGAAGAACTTGATGGAGTTGGCGTCAACGGTCTGACCGCTGGCGAACTTCCAGCCCTTGGTGTTGATCGTAAACGTCTTTGCGGTCCCGGTCTGTGGCGACACGCTGGCGATCGACAGCGATGGCGAGAAGGCGGCTGAACCAGGCGTACCGAACCAGAACAGCGGGCGGTACATCATCATCTGGAAGTCGTTCATGTTCGACGTCGAGAAACCGTCACCACCACTAACGAACGGCAGGATGAAGGTCGGGCCGGCCTGTGGGGCCTCGGCGTAAGTCAGCGTGCCATTGGGGGCGGCTGCGCCACTAATCGATGGTGCGATGAGTCCTAACGACAACGAGCTGGCCGCTACGGCCAACGTCATCGAAAGGCGCACCTTGTGTGAGTACTTCATTGGTTGCAATCCTCCCTGTGGCTTACGCCGATTGTTGATACCTCACGTTGCAGTGATTTGATGCCAGATTACAACCTCCGCTACTAAGCGTGACTAATGGATGCAAGGTATCGAATGGGACGTTGGAGTTCATTTTCCCGATAGTTTCAGGACTTGCGCCGAGGCGTGAAATTTCCTCACGAAACACCGCTGCACATCGACACTTTTCGGGCGTAGGCTTAGGTTTGTGCCACATTCAGACCCCACCCCCTCACGTGAAGTTCGCGGTTCCTTTGGTCCCAACGCCTGGCTTGTCGATGACATGTTCGAGCGCTTCAAGGCGGACCCCACCTCAGTGAGCGCCTCGTGGCGCGAATTCTTCGCCGATTACCAGCCTTCGACGGTGCCGTCATTCCCCTCGACGACGCCGACGGTCGCAGCCCCCACCGCAGCCCCCACCGCAGCCCCCGTCACCACCATCGACAGTGAAGCGACCCCGTTGCGCGGCGCCGCTGCTCGTATTGTCACCAATATGAACGCGTCGCTGAGCGTTCCGACTGCCACGTCGGTTCGCTCGGTCTCGGCACGACTTCTCGAAATCAACCGTGTAGCGCTCAATGAGGCACTCGCTCGCACGACTGGGGCCAAGGTTTCCTTTACGCACATCATTGCCTTCGCCGTGGTGAAGGGTCTCATAAAGATCCCCGTCATGAACGCCTCCTTCGTGGAAGCAGTCGACGAAAAGGGTACGCCGGGCATCAAGCGAAATGAACACGTCGGCCTCGGTCTGGCCGTGGACGTCGAGCGGCCCGACGGTTCGCGCAATCTGGTCGTTCCCGTCATCCGTGACGCCGACACCCTCGACTTCCGTGGCTTTCTGTTGGCGTACGAAGCACTGGTGCGCAAGGTCCACGCCGGCACGATGGGCGCCGACGACTTCGTTGGCGCCACGATTAGTTTGACCAACCCCGGCACCCTCGGCACGATTCAGTCGGTGCCGCGACTCATGCCGGGCCAGGGCGCGATCATCGGTGTTGGTGCGCTGAACTGGCCAGCCGGCTTCGATGCGGCCGACCCTCGCGCCCTCGCCGAACTCGGCGTCGGCAAGGTCATGAACATCACCTCGACCTACGACCACCGCATTATTCAAGGTGCCGAGTCGGGACTCTTCCTGAAGTACGTGGCCGAATGCCTCAGCGGTGGCCACAACTTCTACGACGACATTTTTGCCGACCTTGGTATCCCGTACGAGCCGGCCCACTTCGCCAAGGACCGCAATGGCGGTCGCGACAATGACGCCGAACGCATCCTGAAGCAGATTCGGGTGCAAGAGCTGATCAACATGTACCGCGTCCGCGGTCACCTCAACGCCCACCTCGACCCCTTGAGCTCGTCCTCGAATGCCCTGCACCC
>DAIPLC010000098.1:0-5645 GCA_036769405.1 Acidimicrobiales bacterium | reverse complement strand
ACATGTCCGGCACGCTGACGGTTAAGTAAGGAGCATCATGGCAATGACACCAAAGAAAGAAAAGCTCACTGGGATTTATATCTCGACGTTCATCATGACCGTACTCGGCGTGGTGATTGGCATTTACGGTCCATCGCGACTGATGCCGCGTTCAATGAGTGACAACATGCACCTCTCGATTTTGACGATTGTGGTCTTTACGGTCGCGGCCGCTCCAGTTGCTGCCGGCGTGTACGCCGTTTCGCTCCACGCGCTTCGTCACTGGACGCATCGCGGTGACGACGTGCCGGCACCAGCCGCTGATCAGACGCGCGAGCACCCCGTGCTCGTGACGTCGTGGGTGCTCGCATCGACGTTGCTCACCGTGTTTCTCCTGGTTTGGGGACTCGGGGCCCTGTCGGTTGATAACGGTGGCGTTGGTCGCAACCCCCTCGTGGTTGACGTCACGGGACAGCAGTGGCTGTGGACGTTCTCGTACCCGGGATCGAACGTACAGTCACCGACTTTGGTGCTGCCCGAGGGGCGCACCGTTGAGTTCCACATCACGGCGCTGGACGTAACGCACGGCTTCTGGATTGCCAACATGGGTGTGCAGATTGACGCCAATGTGGGCACGACCACGGAAATTCACACGACGCCGAATGCACTTGGAACATTTGACATTCGCTGCACGCAGTTCTGCGGCTTGAATCACGCTTACATGGTCACTACCGGCACGGTGGTGACGAAGGACAAGTTTGCTCAGTGGCTGGCTTCCCAGTCGACCAAGGCATAAGGAGGAAAAATGACGACAACTCTCGAACACACGGCTGCGGTTGCCACCGAAGGTGGCGGCTTGGCCCGTAAGCAGAACTTCCTCACCGCCATGGTGGGCGGTGTGGTCTTCGCGTGGCTCGCCTGGTACCTGGCGCACCATTTCCTGGACGCCTCAAGTCGTAACTACTCCGACTTGGTGACGACCGCTCTGACGTTTGGCTGGATCTTCGGATTCTGGTTGGGCATTGGGGCACTGAACGGACCTGGACGTTGGCTGATTGGCGCTGACCACACTCGGGCCGATGACCTGTACTACGCCGGTGAGAACCAGGGGCGTAAGCGCTACTGGAAGTACTGCACTGACCATAAGGTGGTTGGCGTCCAGTACATCGTGATGACTGCTGTCTTGCTGGGTGCCGGCGGCATCCTGGCGATGGCCATCCGCACCGAGCTCATCGTTCCCGGTAACCACTTCGTCAACCAGCAGGTCTACAACGGCTTCGTTGCCGTGCACGGTATGTTGATGATTTTGGCGCTGATTGTGGCCGTTGCCGGTCCATGGGCCAACTTCGTCGTACCAATCATGTGCGGTGCTCGCGACATGGCCTTCCCACGACTCAATGCCTTGAGCCTCTGGACGCTTGTTGGTGCGGCCGGCCTGCTTCTCTCGGTGCTCGCTGTCGGTTCCCTGACGATGGGCTGGGTCGTGTTGGCGCCAATCGCTGACCAGGCCGGTATCGGTATGGACTTCTTCGCCATGGCGATCATTGTCTTTACAGTTTCCACCACCGTGGCCGGTATCAACACCATCTGCACCGTCATGACGATGCGAACGAAGGGCATGTCGCTCGCGCGACTGCCAATCTTCGTGTGGGCTTCGATGATTGCGGCGGCTCTGGGTCTGTACGCCTTCCCATACTTCTCGTTGGTGGAAGCACAGACCTTGATGGACCGCACGGTCAGCACGAGCTTCTTCGTCGCCGATGGTGGCGGCACTGGTTGGCTTCAGGCCAACCTGTTCTGGCTTATGGGTCACCCCGAGGTGTACGTCATCCTTCTACCCGCCGTCGGCGCCTTGTTCGAGATTGCCTCGGTTATGGCACGCAAGCCGGTATTTAGCTTCCGTACCGCCATTGCCGGTATGACTGGTCTCGCCGGACTGTCGATCTTGGTGTGGGCTCACCACATGTTCACTACTGGCTGGGCCCCAACACTGGGTGGTCCCTTCATGTTGACGACCGAGCTGATTTCCATTCCCACCGGTTTGTTCTTCCTGGTGATTATTGGCACAATCTGGCGCGGCAACATTTGGATGAAGCTACCGACCGTCTGGCTCTTTGGCTTCATCTTCAACTTCATTATCGCCGGTATTACTGGTATCTATCTCTCGGACATCCCGATCGACAACCAGTTCCACGGAACGGTGTTCGTCACGGCGCACTTCCACTACGTCTTCGTGGGATCGGTGCTGTTCGGCGCCATCGCCGCGCTGGCTTTCTGGTACCCGAAGGTGACCGGTCGCTTCCTTGATGAAACAATGGGCCGCATTTCGTTCTGGCTGGTCTTCTTGGGTGTTCAGGTGACCTTCCTCGCAATGTTCGTTTCCGGCTTCAAGGGCATGCCACGTCGCTACTCGTCGTACTCGATGTTGTTCGAGCACGCAAACTTCGTGACCACTATCGGTGCCTACATGATTATGTCGGGCATGCTCGTGCTGCTGGGCGCAGTGGTGCGCTCGTGGAACCACGGTGAGCCATCAGGTCCCAACCCGTGGCACGCCAACTCGCTGGAGTGGATGGTGCCAACACCGCCACCACTCGAGAACTTCGATGTCCTACCCGTCATTACCGAAGACCCCTACAACTACCGAGAGGAACTGGTGCGTTCATGAGTATCGACACCCACGCTGAGCACGACGCGCACGGACACGACGGTGGGCACCACGAGCCACCCGAGGTAGTCGACGGCCGTCAACGTATGGCCATCTGGCTCTTCATTAGTGGTGACGCGATCACGCTGTCGGCACTCCTGTTCACCTACCTTTACCTGCGTGGTGTGAACACTGGTGGTCACTGGATGTCAATGGTTGGCTACCCGACTGTTGGCCCTAACGGTCACTCGTACGCGTGGTACGAAGCTGCACTCAATGGGTCGGCCGGACTTCCTAACCCACAGGTTGTGATGCAGGCACCATTGTCAGCCGGCCTCAACTGGTTGGTGTCGATTCTGACGCTCGTGTCGGGTCTCGTTGTCTGGGCTGCCGAAAAGGGTCTGCGCGCGACGAAGAACGCGAAAACGTTCTCGTCGCTGGCGTGGGTTGCGACGGCGCTTGTCGTCGTGACGATGTTCTTCACCCTGAAGCAGATGCACTCGATTCCCGCAATTTTTGTTGCCATCAACGACTCGCAGACGATGTCCTACACCGCCTACGCCTCGACCATGATGGTCATCACTGGCTCGGGTCTGGTGCACTTGGCCATCCTCGCCTTCCTGGGCGTTGGGTTGGCCATCCGTTCCGCTCGTGGCGCCATCACTGGTGACAAGTGGTTCCAGGCTCGCTTGGTGCGTTTGTTCTGGGTCTGGGTCGGAATTTCCGGCATCATCGCCTCAGCGGTAACGACTACAATTAACACCATTCACTAACGAATAACAGATCCGTTGCGAGGGTCGGCCAGTTCGGCCCTCGCAGCGGGCTGTCGTGAAGCGAGTCCTGTGAGGCTCGTACGACAGGAGAAATATGACGCAGCACGAAGAACGCCAGGACCGCCAACGCGGCCTGGCATTTGTTGTTAAGAGCCAATTGCTGACCGCCGACGATGTGTCTCGGGCCATGAAGCGGATGGCGCACGAAGTCATCGAGCGCAACCAGGGACTCGAACAACTGAGCGTTGTCGGCATCCAACGCGGTGGCCTGGCCATCGCTGAGCAACTCGCGGCTACGTTGAGTGCCATCGGACAGGTTGCTGTCCCGGTATCGGCGCTCGACGTGACGTACTACCGCGACGACATTGGTGCCCATCCATTGAAGGATGCTGCGATGACGACGTTGCGGGACGATCTCACGAACCGCACTGTGGTGCTGGTGGACGACGTGCTGTTTACGGGCCGGACTATTCGCGCCGCCCTGGCGGCGCTCGCAGATTGGGGCCGGCCAACCGCGGTTCAGCTGGCGGTCCTCGTTGACCGCGGACACCGTGAGCTCCCCATTCGCCCCGATTACGTCGGAAAAAACCTGCCAACGGCGCTCAGCGAAACGGTGCGTGCCACCCTCGATGGCGTTTGGCTCGGAACGGGGGTGTCGTCATGAGCATGCGAGGTGCCAACCTTCTCACCCTCGAAGGAATGTCGCGAGAGTCCTTGCTCGATGTGCTCGACACGGCGGAATCATTCTTCGAGGTCAATCAACGGACGGTAAAGAAGGTGCCGGCGCTCAAGGGCCGAGTCGTGGCCTCGCTCTTCTTTGAGGAATCAACCCGCACTCGCTTGAGTTTCGAAACGGCGGCCAAACGTCTCGGTGCCGACGTGGTGTCGCTGGCCGTGGCCTCAAGTTCCGTCAAGAAGGGTGAATCGCTGCGAGACACGATTGCCACCATCGACGCCCTCGGTCTCGATGCGGTGGTGCTGCGCCACCGCTCGTCGGGCGCAGCCTTGCAAGTCAGCCGCTACGTCCCGCACGTTCGCGTCATCAATGCCGGTGACGGCCAACACCAGCACCCCACTCAGGGGCTGCTCGACGCCTTCACGGTCCGCCAACTATTGGCGGAGCGTCACGGCGCAATGGGCAGCGAAACCGGAAGCTCCCTCTTTGAAGGACTGCGGGTACTGATTGTTGGCGACATTCGTCACTCACGCGTCGCCAGGTCCGACATTGCGGCCTACAGCGCCCTGGGGGCCGAAGTGCGAGTCGCGGCGCCGGGCACACTGCTACCGAACAGCCTGGAGGGCTGGCCCGTGACCGTAGCGACTGATTTTGATGAAGCACTGGCGTGGGCCGATGTCGTCGGACTCCTGCGGCTCCAGCACGAGCGGGGGAGTGGCTCCTACGTCCCGTCGTTGTCCGAGTTCACCTCGACCTTTGGTCTGACGAGTGAGCGCATATCGCTCCTCAAGCCCGAGGCCATTGTGATGCACCCCGGGCCCATGAACCGGGGTGTGGAGATCGATTCCTTGGTGGCGGACTTGCCGCAATCGGTGATCACCCGCCAGGTGGCGAACGGCGTGCCGGTCCGCATGGCAGTGCTGTATTTGAGTTTGGCTGAGAAAAAGGAAAACGCATGAACCTGCTCATTCGTGGCGGCACCGTTGTGGGGCCCGACACCATCTTTCGCGCTGATGTCTTGATTGAATCGGGGGTCATCGTGGCCGTCGGTGAGGGGCTCTCCTCTGCCAACGCGACCGTCATTGACGCAACTGGCTGCTGGGTCGGCCCAGCGTTTGTCGATATTCACACGCACCTGCGTGAGCCCGGCCGGGAGGCAGCTGAAACTATCGAGTCGGGCGCTCGCGCTGCCGCCATTGGTGGCTTTGGGGCGGTCGTGGCGATGCCGAATACGGAACCAGCACTCGACAACGTGCCACTGGTGTCCTACGTCCTGGCCCAGGGTGCCAAGACACCCATTGACGTCGCCGTCGCTGGGGCTATCACCATGGGGCGTAAGGGTGAGTCTCTCGCCCCCTTGGCCGAGCTCGCCGCTCTTGGGGTGAGGCTCTTCACTGACGACGGCACGGGGGTGCAAAATCCACTGGTCATGCGCCGGGCGCTCGAGTACTCGGGCCCCCTCGGTATTCGCTTGGCCCAACACTGTGAGGACGAGCACTTAGCGAACGGTGGCGTCATGAACGAAGGCGTCCTGAGCGCTCGTCTCGGACTCACCGGTCGTTCGCCGGTA
>DAIPLC010000097.1:0-5660 GCA_036769405.1 Acidimicrobiales bacterium | reverse complement strand
CGTCGCACGACGACGACGCCAACGGTGGTTTCGTCGTGCGCGATACGCCACAATTCATCGTTCATGATGGCACGATCAATCGCCTCGGTCTCGCCGTGTCCGTCACAGAGTTCGGCAATGAGCCCCGGCCCGCCTCGAAAGCGCCGGACGATATCAAGTACCGGAAGTAGGAAGGCCGTAAGGCCGTCTTCCTTGGCAGCGAGTTCGACCCAGTATGTCGTGCCCGCGGGGGCCTCAAACATCACACGCAGTCGCGGCAGAGTGTCTTTGCGGGGTCGGCAAGCTGGGACATCTTCTTCAGCAGTCGACAGGACTTGCAACGGAATTCGTCATCCTGCTTCGGCAAAATTGCCTCGAGGGGGTCGACCAGCGGGTCGTTGTCAATCGGCGTCTCGTCATCATCGTCTGGCGTCGACGTGCGTCGAATCGTCTCGGCCAAGACTTCGTCGAGTGCGAGTTCCACGTCGGCGTCATCGATGACATCGTCTTCGTCTACCGCGACGGGAGCCAAGGGAACGTCGTCGATCTCTTCGACGTCGTCACCCTCTTCATCTTCAACGTCGCCGCCCTCTTCGTCAACGCCAACGAGAGCAACTTCGAGGTCGTCATCGCCCTCGACGTCGTCAGTCAATTCTTCATCGAAGCCTTCAGCGAGTTCTTCCTCGTCAAATACTTCGTCGTTTTCGCCATCCATGCTCATAGAACTTCCTTCTCTGGTGCGCAGGCATTGTACGTTGCTTTTCGCCCATTTGTGGCAAAAAGGTGAAATCTTTAAGAATTATTCGATTTATTCTGACGCTGACGCTCGGCCGCGCGTTCGGCTTCGAGTCGCTCGAGGTCAGTATCGGAGAAATCGACGTACGTCATTGAACCGGCGATCGCCTTGTGGTTGGCTTCCTCAGCGATGAGTCGCACCATCTCGTGCGCCACGCGACGATAGGACGGGTGGCCCTGCGGTCCCGACCGGAGTTCAATAAGGTGCATGGCCTCGCGGGCATTCATCTGCATGACGTAGCGGATGCGGAAGGCCAACGCGACCGCGTACTGCGCCTGCTCGGGGAATTCCTCACGCATCTCGTAGTAGAGCGCCGCGGAGCGGGCCAGGGCCTCTTCGTAGCGGTCGGCGAGTCCGGCCTCGCGGATGATGTCCGGCACGTCGTAGCCCAAGTCAACCGTCAACGGCTGCCACTCGATAGTCAACAGGCGGTGTCGCTGGAGGTCTCGGAACGCGCCGTAGTCGGTGACCAACTCGAACCGGTAGTCGGTGCGCTCGAAAGCACGTGCTGGACGGTGGCGTCGGTTCTTGCGCTCCCCCACGTAGGTCGCCATAAGTGCGGCTCGCTCGTCCTCGGTCATAGTGGCGACACGGCGAGCAGCCTCGTCGTGGGAAGCCGTTGAGTTGGCGAAAACAATGGCTTCGAGGACGCGGTCCTCGCCCTCGGGGTCGAAGCCCACGAGTCGCACGGACTCCTCGTCCGTGGGCTTTGTTTCGCCCATGAGTTCTTTGACCAGGCTGGTGGTATCGGCAGTCGCGTTGTGGAGATAATCAGTCCACGCGACACCCCGATCGACCACGTCGAGCCGCTTCAAGAATGAGGGAATTACCTTGCGTAATTCGGTAATCATCAGTTCGGCGTACTCGCGAACTTCGGGCAAATCGTGGGCTCGCATGCGCAGCAACAGCATATCGTAGGCCTGGCCCGACGCGTAGATGCCGAGATTCGACAGCGCCGCCGCCGGCAGCAGGCCGCGAACAGCATCGAGGGCCTTGGCGCGAATTGCTTGGCGGTAGACGAAGTCAGTGTCGTCGGCCGTGCGGGGAAACTTCTTGGCAATGAAGTCAATCAGTTCCGGCAGCATCTCGGCGTACGTGTCGTACATCCGATCAATGTCGCCCACGAAGCGAGCACCAAACTTGGAGTCCAGCACCGTTGAGTCGCGGTAAAAGCGATAGCGACCGTTCTCGAGTCGCTTGTCGTAGCTCAGGTAGCGAGTCGACTGCTCGAGATAACTCATGATGCGGCCCCGCTCGAGGACCTTGGTCAGAATATTGGAGGCCTGCTCGCAGGCGAGGTGCACTCCCCCGAGCTGGGCGACCGAGTCGTCACCGTACTCGAAGAAAATCTTCTGGTAGAGGTCGTCGGCCCGGTCGAGGCCAATCGTGGCGTCAACGGTCTGGTCACCCTCTAAGTCAAGGTCGCCAACGAACTCGTCGAGGAAGAGTCGACGAAGACTCTTCGATGACCGGGAGTAGCGCGCAAAGAGCGCCCCTTTGACAACCTCGGGCAGGTTGACGAGTGCGAAGACGGGGCCTTCGAGATTGGTGAAATACCGGCGGAGAATGTCCTGCTCGGCGTCACTAAACGATTCGACAACGTAGGGGTGCATGAGACAAGAACAATAGAGGCGAAATGGGCTCTACGGGTGGACGGTCGAAGCGCCGGCGACAACCGAACGAAGAACGAGGTCGCGGGCGGCCATGGCCGAGTCGGCCAAATCAGGGGCGAAACTGAGTCGTCCCAACTGCTCGCAAAGGTCGGCCACCTGCTTGGCGTTACGAACGAAGTCACCGGGTGACGTGGCCCCCACCTCCACCTCGGCGAGGTCGAGCACGGTCCCGAGCGAGACACCGCGGGCCCACGCCGCGATCACGGGGATGAATTTGCCGTCGGGCTCCTTGAAGTGGTGAACCTTATGACGTCCCTCGACCTCACGGATGGCGGTGCTGGTGACCATAATGTCCTGCATGCGGTCCGTGAGCGAGCCGCGGCGCTCGGGTCCGAGTCGGTCGTGGAGATTCTTCTTACGCTTCACGGGGGTCTGCGGGCCCTTCGTAGCGCGCGCCGAGCGCTTCGGTTCGTAGACGAAGCTGGATAGCAATCCGGCCAACTGCGCGGGCTCGAGGTCGTCAAAGACGCCCATCGTGATGCATTCGGCGAGCAGGAGGTCGCACTCGTGGTACAGCGACCGCAACAGCTGCCCTTCGCTGGTGAGTCGCCACCCGTCGGCGTAGCCGAGCTCTTCCAAGACCCGGTGGCGCGAGCGCATCAAATCACCGAGTGAGCGCTTGGAACCGGCGGGACGGTGGTCCGCCTCAAACTGGGCGTAGGAACGCTCCACGACTTCCAACGCTGTTTCGTATTCGAAGTGATTCATGAGGTTGGCGGTGAAGTTGTACGTCGGCCGGAACGACGAGTGGAGGTCGGAGGGGTGTGAGATCGCGACGCGGCCAATGTCGTGCAGCGCCAGTTCGGGGGCGAAGCACACAATGGCGTGGCCTTCTTCGTCGAGGCCTCGTCGCCCCGCGCGTCCAGTCATTTGTGCGTACTCACCACTGGTGAGCACCCGTCGACCTGAATCGGAGTACTTGGCGAATTTCTCGAGGGCCACGGAACGAGCGGGCATATTGACGCCCAAAGCCAGAGTCTCGGTGGCGAACACGGCGGACAGAAGGTTTTCGTGGAAGCACGTTTCGACGATTTCCCGAAAGGCCGGCACCATGCCAGCGTGGTGAGCGGCCAAGCCGCGGCGCAGGCAGTCGAGAAACTCACCGAATTCCAGGGCCCCGAGGTCGTCGTCGCTAAAACCCTCGAGACGTTCTTCGCAGATTTCCTCGATACGACGACGCTCTTCTGGTGCGGTGAAGAGCAGGCCGTCGCGCCGACACTGCCGCACCGCGTCATCACAGGCCGCGCGAGAGAAAATGAAGACGATGACCGGAAGAAGGTCGTCGCGTTCGAGGGCCATCAATAACTCGCTGCGCTTCGGTGGGCGAAAGGGTGAGGGTGGCGCGGAGGATTTCGGACCGTGCCACTTGGGACCTGGGCGGAAGCGCCGCGTCGCCTTCATGGTGTTATCGATTTTTCGAGCCTGATCACTTAGTCGCTCGTCTTCCAAAAGGTCAATGATGTCCGGTAAGTCCTGACCTCGTTTGACGACCGCTATGTGCTGATGCAGGGTGATGGGGCGATTGGTTTCGACAATGACGGCCGTTTCCCCGCGTACCTGGGTAAACCACTTGCCGAGGAACGGTGCATTGCCCACCGTGGCCGAGAGCGCGACGAAGCGCACCGCCGGTGGCGTGAGAATGAGAACCTCTTCCCACACCCCGCCGCGAAAGGGATCCTGGAGGTAGTGCACTTCGTCCATGACGACGAGCCCGAGGGTTCGCAGTTGATCAGCGTCGGCGAGCAACATATTGCGGAGGACTTCGGTGGTCATCACGACAACCTTGGCGTGTCGGTTAATCGAGGTGTCGCCCGTCAGTAGTCCCACCGACTCGTCGCCGAAGAGGGCGCACAACTCGGTGTACTTCTGGTTCGAGAGTGCCTTGAGCGGTGTCGTGTAGAACGAGCGCAGGCCCAGCTCAAGGGTTGCACCAATGGCGTAGTTGGCGATCAGTGTCTTTCCCGACCCGGTAGGCGCGGAGACCAGGACGTTGACGCCACGGTCGTAGGCCTCGAGGGCGTCGAGTTGGAAACGGTCGAGGCCAAAGCCCTGGGCGTCAATGAACTGTTGCTGGTACGTCGTCATCGTCGAAACACCTTGCCCACCACAATGGCGAGGAAATAAAACACGACGAGCGGCACCGCGAGCGCGAACATGGAGAACCAGTCGCTGCTGGGCGTGATGCCGGCGGAGACCACCGTGATGCCGATAACGGCGTACCGCCATTGGCGCAGCAAGGCGGACGGGGTAACGATACGACCCAGTTGGAGTCCTACTAAGACCACCGGGAACTCAAACGAGAGGCCGAAGACGAGCATCATGAGGAGAAACAGACTCAAGTACTGGTTCGGGTTGTACTGCGTAATGAGCTGGTTGCCGCCCACCGATTGCAACCACTGCAGGGCGCGATTGAAGACGAAGTAGGCGGTCACCACACCGAAGGAAAAAAAGAGGATGCCCGCGGCGACGAAGGGCAGGGCGTAGCGACGCTCCCCCACCTTGAGGCCAGGGGTAATAAAGCGCCAGAGGTGCCAGAGAATTATTGGGGCCGCGAAAAAGAGGCCTCCGAAGAAACCGATCTTGATGCGCAGGGTGAAGCCATCGAGTGGGTTGGTGACGAGGAACTGACAGTGGTGCGGTGAAGCGTGGCAGTACGGCTGCTGCAAGAGATGCAGGAGCGGGGCGTAGGCCACAAAGGCGACCACGCCGAGAGCGGCAATGGCCGTGCAGCAAAGGAGGAACCTGCGACGCAGCTCGACCAAGTGCGCAGCAAGTGGCATGGTGCCCGAAGAGGAGCGAAATCGCGCCATAACTAATTCAGCGTCGGGTCAAAGGGCCCCGCTGGCTGCTGCCACTGCGTGACGGGATTGACAATGGGTTTATGAAATGTCGCCGGACGCGGCAGGGGCTCGACTGGATCGTCAGGTTCGTTCTCACTCGGAGCCTGCTCGGCCGCATTGGCGCGCGAGGCGAGGTCGTTGAGCAAAACGATGGGGCTTCGCGCGTACCGTACGAGTTCGCCAGAATCGGGCAGGGTCGGAATAGCGTCGCGCAGCTCCGCTTCCATTTTCCCCTGCAGAGAACGGATCGACCGCCACGCTTTGCCCGTTCGCTGGGCCACTTCAGGCAGTTTGTCGGGACCGAGGAGGACCATTGAAACCACGATTATCAGCAGAATTTTTATAGGGCTGAAATCGAACACACGCTAATAC
>DAIPLC010000096.1:0-5789 GCA_036769405.1 Acidimicrobiales bacterium | reverse complement strand
CTGAACAGGCCAAGGGTCTGGGTGCGAAGGGGCTCGCGTGGTTCCGCATTACCCCAGAGGGCCTCGACTCACCACTGGTGCGATTCCTCAATGAAGCCGAGCAGGCCGCCATTCGCGGTGTCGACAATGCCGTCGAGGGTGACCTCATTTTGATTGTGGCTGACGAGTACGAACTCGCCTGCAAGGTGTTGGGTGCACTTCGTCTCACGCTCGGTGCGCCGCCCGTGTCGGCAGGTCCTCACACCTACGTTTGGATTACTGACTTTCCTATGTTCGAGGGCGTTGATGAAGATGGCAACCTGCAGGCCGCTCACCACCCCTTCACGATGCCCAACCTCGAAGACCGTGACCTCATCGCGACAGATCCGTTGAAGGTTCGTTCGCAGTCCTACGACCTCGTGCTCAATGGATGGGAGCTGGGCTCCGGTTCAGTCCGTATCCACCGAGGCGACATTCAGGCCATGATTTTCTCGGCGCTGGGTATTAGCGACGAAGAGGCCGAGAACCGCTTCGGTTTCCTCTTGGGCGCCTTCAAGTACGGGGCACCGCCCCACGCAGGCTTCGCCTTCGGTATCGACCGCCTCACCGCGATTTTCGCCGGTGAAGACAATATCCGTGAGGTCATTGCATTCCCGAAGACCCAGTCGGGCTCCGACGTTATGACCGGAGCGCCTAAGGAGATCACTGCCCGTCAGTTGCGTGACCTCCGACTCAAGGCACCCACGAAGGGGTAGTGACGTCACTCTTTGACGCTTCCGCGGCTGAGCGATTGCGTGCCACGGCGCCACTCGCTCAACTACTTCGGCCACGCTCGCTTGACGAGGTGGTCGGCCAGACGCACTTAGTAGGACCGGGGGCACCCCTGCGCCGTCTGGTCGAGGCGAAGCGCCTGACGTCGATGATTCTCTGGGGTCCGGCCGGTACAGGCAAGACCACGCTGGCTCGTCTCCTCGCCCAAACCGCGGGCTACCACGCCGAAGCGCTTTCAGCCACGTCCAGTGGGGCTAAGGAGGTACGGGAGGTCATCGAGCGGGCCAAGCAGCGTCTCGGCGAACGTGATCAGCTCACGGTGCTCTTCATCGACGAAGTACACCGTTTCTCCAAATCACAGCAAGACCTCCTCCTTCCCGCCACCGAAGCCGGCGAAATCACGTTGATTGGTGCCACCACCGAAAACCCCTACTTTGAGGTCAACGCCGCGCTCTTGAGCCGCACAACGCTGTGGCGCCTCCACAGCCTCTCGACCGACGATCTCGCCCAGTTGGTGGCGCGCGGAGTGACACTCCGAGGAACCTCAATTGAGGACAGCGCCGTCGAAGCGTTGGTCGCCTCTGGTGACGGTGACGCACGTTCGGTACTCACGACGCTTGACACCGCCATCACCCTGGCGGGTGGTGCGTTGGTGACGAAGGATCACATTGGCGCGGCACGGGACGGCCGCATTGTCCACCAGAGTGCCGACTCCCACTACGACCAAGTATCAGCCCTCATCAAATCAATCCGTGGCTCTGACCCCGATGCGGCCGTCCACTGGCTCGTCGCCATGCTCGAAGCGGGGGAGAGCGCCCGTTTTCTTGCTCGCCGGTTGGTGATCAGTGCGAGTGAGGACATTGGCCTCGCTGATTCATCGCTCCTCACGCTGGCCGAGAGTTGTGCCCGGGCCGTGGAGTTCGTGGGTCTGCCCGAAGCCCGTTACGCCCTGGTGCACACCACCTTGGCGCTCGCACTGGCCCCGAAGAGCAACTCCGCCACCATCGCCTTAGCGGCCGCCACGGCCGCCGTGCAGGCGCACGGTGCGGTAGTGCCTCCTCACCTTCGCGACGCGCATTACCGAGCAGCTGGCGTACTGGGTCACGGTACTGAGTACCTTTACCCCCATGATTTCCCTGGACACTGGGTGGCGCAGCAGTATCTGCCAGATGAACTGGTCGGCACAACATTGTTCACGGCCGGCGAGACAGGCGATGAGGTGGCGCTCGTAGCCGAGTGGCGCCAACGCACAGGCGCAAACAACCAGGGGGCGTCAACGGTAGAGTGAAGTGCGTGCAAGCAGCCCAACTCCGCTCAACGTTTCTCGACTATTTCGCCAACAACGGTCACTTGATTGTTCCGTCGGCCAGTCTCATTCCTCACGACCCGTCACTGCTGTTTACCGTCGCGGGCATGGTGCCGTGCAAGCCTTACTTCCTGCTGGAGGAAACGCCCCCTGGTCCTCGCGCCGTGTCGATTCAGAAGTGCTTCCGTGCGCCCGACATTGACCAGATCGGGACGACACAGCGTCACCTGACCTTCTTCGAAATGATGGGCAACTTCTCCTTCGGCGACTACTTCAAAGAAGGGGCCATCAAGTACGCCTGGGGTCTCATTACCGAAGGTTTTGGCCTTGACCCTGAGCGGTTGTGGATAACGGTGCACCACAGTGACGATCAGGCCGAAGAGATTTGGCGAGACCTGATTGGCATTCGTCCCGATCGCATCCAGCGCCTAGGCGAAGACAACTTCTGGGACATGGGTGAGTCCGGTCCGTGCGGCCCCTGCTCAGAAATCTTCTTCGACAAGGGTCCCGCTTTCGGTGCTGACGGTGGCCCCGCCTTCGGTGGCGACGACCGCTTCATCGAATTCTGGAACTTGGTCTTCATGCAGTACGAGAAGAGTCCGGGCCAACCAATGGTTGACCTTCCGAAGCAGAACATTGACACCGGTGCCGGTTTCGAACGTGTGCTTTCCATCCTCAACGGCGTTGAATCAGTCTTCGCGACCGACCTCTTCGTTCCGTTGCTGGAGACCGCGAGCCGCGCCGTTGGGGCCAAGCTCGGTGATCACGAACAGACCGACATCGCCATTCGTCGTATCGCCGAACACGGACGCGCCATGACGATGCTGGTCGCCGATGGTGTGCTGCCTTCGAATGAGGGACGCGGTTACGTACTTCGTCGCATCATCCGTCGCGCCATTTTGGCGGCCCGACGCTCCGGCTCCGACGCCGCACTCGTCGAGTCACTCGTCGACGCGACCATCGAGAAGATGGGTGGGGCGTACCCGATTTTGGTCAAGGACCGCGAAAACATCGTGGCCGTACTAGAGCGCGAAGAAGCTGGATTCGGACGAACGCTGCGTACCGGCATGTCACTGCTCGAGAGCGCGCAGGCCGATGTGGCGGCCACCGGCTCCACTGTCTTTCCCGGTGACGTGGCCTTCAAACTCCACGACACGCACGGTTTCCCGATTGAACTTACGAGCGAACTCGTCGCCGAAGTAGGTCTCGAAGTCGCCCGCGACGCCTTCGATGAGCAGATGGCTCAACAGCGCGAGCGAGCTCGTGCGTCGTCGAAGAACCTTCGACTGGCCGACGATTCACAGTACCGAGAGATCATTGAAGGCTACGGAACAACCACGTTCCTCGGTCGTGACGTTTCGCACTACAGCCTCGAGACCTCGGTAGTTGCCGTTTTGTCACGCCCTGACGGCCTCAGTGAGTTGTTCTTGACCTCGACACCCTTCTACGCCGAATCGGGTGGCCAGATCGGTGACACCGGCTCCTTCGTGACCGAGTCGGGTCGCTTCGAAATTGTCGACACCCAGAACGTCGCCGGTGGCCTGTTCTCCCACCGTGGCACACTCACGGGTGACATGATTCCCGGCCAAGTGGGTATCGCCACCATCGATCCCGATCGCCGCGAAGCAACCCGCCGGAATCACACGGCCACCCACTTGCTGCACTCGGCGTTGCGCACGGTTTTGGGTGACCACGTTCGCCAGCAAGGTTCCTACGTGGGACCCGACCGACTGCGGTTTGACTTCGCCCACGGTGCCGGCGTGCGCGAGGAAGAAGTGTCCGCCGTCCTGACGTTGGTGAATGAAGAAATTACCCTGAACGCGCCGGTCGAAACAGTGCAGACGTCGAAGTCGGAAGCCGAAAAGATGGGGGCTATTGCTTTCTTTGGCGACAAGTATGGCGAGACGGTGCGCGTGGTGCGGGCCGGTAAGTACAGTCTCGAGTTTTGTGGTGGTACCCACGTCGATCGTTTGGGCGACATTGGTCAGATTCAAGTCGTGGGTGAGGCCTCTATTGGTTCCGGCACTCGTCGTATTGAGGCCGTGAGTGCCATGGGCGCCTACCGCCGTAGTGCCGAAATGGAGCGAACCCTCGGTACGGTGGCCACGCTGCTCAAATCGTCACTCGACGATGTTGTCCCGTCACTCGAGCGTCTCTTTGAACGCCAACGTGACGTGGAGAAGGAGATTGCGGCGCTGCGTCAGGCCCAGTTGTCGCTCTTCGCCGACCAACTGCACGCTGAATCTGAACGCCCCGTGTTGGTGGCGCGTGTCGACGGCTACGCCGGTGAGCAGCTGCGCACCTTGGCCCAAGATCTCCAGCGCCGTGGACGGCGGGCGGTGGTGCTCGTTGGTGCCTTCGAGGGCAAGGTTGTGTTGGTAGTAGCGAGCGACGAGACGCTCGATGCTGGCGCGACGGTCAAGCAACTGGCCCCACTGGTCGGCGGCGGTGGCGGCGGCTCGAAGGACCTCGCCTTGGCGGGTGGTCGCGATGTCGAGGGCATCGATCGCGTTCTGCAAGCTGCAGCTGCTCTCTAGGTAATGGCACGCATCCTCGGCATTGATCCCGGTACCAAACGTTGTGGTGTCGCGGTGACTAATTCGGGGGAAACCATGGCCTTTCCGCGTCCGGCCTTGTCGTTTAGCGAGACAATCGTCGATCAGGTGCGGATGCTCGTTGAAGAGGAGTTCGTCGCCGAGGTGGTGGTTGGGCGTCCGCTCGCCCTCTCGGGGGCGATAACGGCGTCAACAGCTTTCGCTGATGAACTCTGGCAGTTACTCAGCGAGGGACTTGAGGTTCCGGTGGTCCAGTGCGACGAACGGCTCACCACGACGCAGGCCCAACGATCGCTGCACGAGACGGGTGCGACAATCAAGGGGTCGAGAGACCGTATCGACTCGGCCAGTGCCGTGGTCCTCCTACAGCACTACATCGACGCGCGCCATGGTCGCTAAGCCGCTCCGCCGCCTTATCGCCGCCGCGTTCGCGCTCGGTCTCGCATTCGTTGTCTGGTTTGCTCTCCAGATGTTCCCACTCGGTGGCGCCGGTAAACAGGTGGTTGTTGTCGTCAAGCCGGGGGACTCCATATCGGCCATCGCGGGTCACCTGCATGATGCCGGCGTCATCTCCTCGTCTCTGGCCTTTCGCCTCGATATCTTGCTGCTCGGCAATGTGATTGTGCAGCCCGGCGCCTACCAACTTCCCCAGAACGATACGTTCACCAACGTTCGCGCCGTGTTGGGTGGTGGGCCAAATGCCCTCGTGGTGTCAGTTCGACCGGGTCTCACGTTGTACGAGATTGACCAGGTACTCAGTCAAGACAAAGGTGCGTCCTACGCCGCGGCTTTCGACGAGGCTGCGCGGTCGCGCGCCACCTCGAGCCGCTACGGCGCGCTCGGTTCCCTCGAGGGACTCATTGGTCCCGGCGACTACGTCATCACCCCAGGAGAGAGTCCTGCGACACTCCTCGCGGTCATGCAGTCATCGTTCGCCAGTATGGCTTCTAGCGTTGGATTTTCGCCCTCCGCCTCCGAACAGGGACTGACGGCGTACCAACTGCTCGTCGGGGCGTCTGTGGTGCAAAAGGAGGGCTACTACCGGGTCAACATGCCCAAGGTCGCTCGCGTGATTCTCAACCGGCTATTGACCCATAGTTCGCTCCAGATGGACTCAACCGTCCTCTACGCACTTCACCGTGACGGTGGCAAGGTAACGGCAGCCATGCTGCGCACCG
>DAIPLC010000095.1:0-5822 GCA_036769405.1 Acidimicrobiales bacterium | reverse complement strand
ATCCCACGGCCCCCACGATTGCCATGCTTGACGCAGTACGACCACCGGCGGCGCCAACGCGTCTCGTCGCGGCCTACCGGACCTCCGACCTCGGCCCGCTCGCCGCCGATGTCGCGAGGGCCTTTGAGGCGGCCGTGGCGGCCTTCGCTGATTTACTCGGACTTCCTGTGACGTGGTGCGAACCCGGTTCACTCTTTGGCGCGGACGACCCAGATCTCGATTGGTTCACCGTCGCGACCGCCGAGCACGTTGCCTCCCTCGGCCGTGCCTTCGTCGACGACCACTTCGATCAATTCCACGTGGCGACGCAGGCCTTCTTCGACGTTGGCCGTCGGGTTTCCATTGACGACTACCTCGCCGCGCGTCGCCGGCGTTTTGGTTACGTGCACCGTATCGACGACCTGCTCGGCGCCGACGCCGTGCTCCTCACCCCCACGGTGGCGAGTCCCGGATGGCTCGCCGACGGACGGCTCAACGAGGAGTCCCCCATCGACGGTCTCCCACCAGAGGTCTACTCAACGGCCCTCCAGAACGTGACGGGGAACCCCGCGCTGTCGGTGCCCTACGGGTATCTCGACAATGGCCTGCCCTTCGGCCTCCAAATCACGGCACCCCGCTATTTCGACGCACAGTTACTCGACCTGGCTGATCGTTGGGAGGCTGCGTTTCCGTGGCCACGTAGCGCCCCGGGGTATGTGCCACTCGACGAGGCGCTGGGTCTCTAGTTCGGTAGAAAGCTGAAGGAATCGACGAAGTTCCGACTACTGCCAATACGCCTGCGCGAGCCGTAGACCGTCGTAATCAGGCGCGCGGTTTGGCCGTCTCGAATAATCGGACAGGCGATGTACAAGGTGCCGTGCGAGTACGAAGTCTCCTTGCATTTCGTGTTGTACTGAGCGGCAGCTGCCCCAACGTGAAAGTTCGCCTCGAAGCACCGAAGCGCGCTGGCGTCGACCGAAGCCTGGAACGCGGCGTATGGCGCGGGTGCGCAGCCGCAGCCCCGATCAACGACGAGTTCCCACCAAACGACGATCAGGGCCACAATCAAAGCGAGCGTACTGAAGAAAAGAATGGGTGAACGGCGTCGTAGCGCAGTCAATGAGCGCGGGCGTGGGGAGGCCGAAGAAGAAATTAGTCCAGTGTGCCACAGAATTTTTTCGATGATGTCACAGGCGGTGGACACAATAGAGTTCGTCGTTGTTACGCCGTAGTTCAAGTTTCTCCGCAGCACGACGACGAGTAATTGTTCCCGATGTTGTTCATCGAAGTCCGTTTGGATTAACCCCGAACGAGTGCCCGCACTTTGATGCTCGAAACCTCGAGAATGCCGTGCAGTACCTCTACCGAAGGGATCATCAACATGACCACCCCCATTACCCACATCTATTTCCTCCTCGACCGCTCCGGTTCGATGGAGTCCATGCGTGATGACGTCATCGGCGGCTTCAACGCATTCCTCCGCGAGCAAGTCGCCGACGGCCGCGACGCCGTTATGACCCTGGTGCAGTTCGACACGCACGATGCGCACGAGGTCATCGCCAACGCCAAGCCCCTCGACCAAGTGTCGCCGCTGAGCGCCGCCACCTTCGAACCGCGTGGTGGCACCCCTCTGTTCGACGCCATGGGCACCCTGATTACTGAGGCGTCACGCCGCGGTGAAGTGGAGGACGGCCGCGAGGTTGTCATCTTCGTGACCTTCACCGACGGTGAAGAGAACTCCAGTCGCGAGTTCAGCAAGGACAAGGTCTTCGCCCTCGTGGACGATCGCACCAAGAAGGGGTGGACCTTCGTATACCTCGGTGCCAATCAGGACTCCTACGGCGAGGGTGGTCGCGTTGGTTTCTCGGCTGACTCCATCCAGGACTTCGAGGCCTCCGCGGACGGCACCGCAATGGTCTTCAGCTCACTGAGCAAGAGCATGGTGAAGGAACGCGGCAAGATTCGTGCCATGCAGATGCGCGACGTCGCCAACTTCTTCGAAGGTGACAAGGAAGCCGAAGCAGACCTCCGCGGCAAGCCCTAGTCGAGTGACGCCTCGGCCCCGCCCAGGACGACCTGGAGCCACGGGCCGAGTGGGGTGAGTGCCGCTAGATCACCGGCGACCTTCACCCGCCCATCGCGCAAGGCGGTGGCACTCTCAAGGGTGCCACCGCTGAGTGCGAGAGCATCCTCGTGCGACAGTCGGATGGTAACGGAGGCGTCATCGCGCGCGCCGGGGGTGAGCGTCGCTCCCTCCGCTGACACCGAGAGTGACATGGCACTCGGTACGCCGAGCGGTCCGTCGACCACCACCAGCGTGATTATGCGACTCACCGTGTCCGTACCCGGTGAGGCCGCCAGTGCAAGTCGCTCCCCCGCCTGATCAAACCACCCAGGAGAGAGGAACGTCGTCACTTACGGAGCTGGCTGAACAGCGGCCGCGGCCGTCGAGACCTTCGTCTTACGACGGATCTTACGACCAAGCCACGCCACCGGGTCGTAGTGGGCGTCCACCACGCGCTCCTTGAGCGGAATGATGGCGTTGTCCGTGATGTGGATTCCCTCGGGGCACACCTCGGTGCAGCACTTGGTGATGTTGCAGTAGCCCAAACCGGCCTCTTCGCGGATGAAGTCGCGACGGTCGTTGGTGTCCAGCGGGTGCATCTCCAACTCGGCGTAGCGAATGAAGAAACGCGGGCCGGCGTAGTGGAGCTTGTTGTCTTCGTGGTCGCGGATGACGTGACACACGTCTTGGCACATGAAGCACTCAATGCACTTACGGAACTCTTGGCCACGCTCAACGTCCTCTTGGAACATGCGGTAGCCGTCTTCGGGCATGGGGGGCGGCAACAGGGCTGGCACCTTTTCGGCCATCCGGTAGTTGAACGACACGTCGGTCACCAGGTCACGGATGATTGGGAACGTCTTCATCGGCGTAACGGTCACGGGGCCTTCGGGGAGCTGGTCCATGCGCGTCATGCACATCAGACGTGGCTTACCGTTGATCTCCGCGGCACAGGAACCACACTTACCGGCCTTGCAGTTCCAGCGGCAAGCCAGGTCGGGGGCTTCGGTGGCCTGAATACGGTGGATGATGTCGAGGACGACTTCTCCCTCGTTCTGGACCGTGGTGTAACTCTCGAAGTCACCGCCCGAAGCGTCACCTCGCCATACGCGTAGCGTTACGTCAGCCATTAATTTGCCTCCTCGAGCAGCGCCTTAAGTTCGGCGGGAATGGGAAGAAGTGGTGACTCAACCGTCGTGATGGGGCTGTCCCAGTTGCCACCATCGCTCGAGTGCGCCAAGTTGAAGCTACCAAAGTGATCGTCGGCCTTCGGGAAGTCTTCGCGGGTGTGACCACCACGCGATTCCTTACGCAGGTGAGCGCCGAGGGCCACGCACTTCGAAACGGTGAGCATCGCGGGCAGGTCGGTCGCCAAGTTCCAACCGGGGTTGTACGCACGACCACCCTTGACCTTGATGTTCTTCACACGCTCGGTGAAGACCTCGAGCTGCGCAATGGCATCCACGAGTTCACTCTCGGTACGGATAATACCGACATTGGCCTGCATCATCTCCTGGAGATCGCGCTGGATGTCGTAGGGGTTTTCGCCCTCTTCCTTGTCGAAGGGGGCCAGTGCCTCGGCGATAGCCTCGTCAACTTCAGCCATGTTCATCGTGTTGGCGACGGCGCCACTTTCGATGTACTCCACGGCGCCCATACCGGCGCGACGACCGAAGACGATGAGGTCAGACAGCGAGTTACCACCCAAGCGGTTAGCGCCGTGCATACCACCGGCTACTTCACCGGCGGCGAAGAGACCGGGCACCGAGGTCGCGGCCGTTTCGGCGTCAACCTTGACACCACCCATGATGTAGTGGTTGGTCGGCCCGATTTCCATGGATTCCTTGGTGATGTCCACACCGGCGAGTTCCATGAACTGGTGGTACATCGAAGGGAGGCGGCGGCGAATGAACTCCGCCGAACGCCGTGAACCAATGTCGAGGTAGACACCACCATGAGGGCTGCCACGGCCCGCCTTGACTTCGGCGTTAATGGCGCGCGCCACTTCGTCACGGGGCAACAGTTCTGGCGGACGGCGACCGGCGGTGTGGTCGTCGTACCACTTGTCGGCCTCTTCTTCCGACTCGGCCGTCTCGGCGCGGAACATTGGGGCGACGTAGTTGAACATGAAGCGCTCACCCAGGCTGTTGCGGAGCACACCACCGTCACCACGGACACCCTCAGTGACGAGGAGTCCGCGAACGGAGAGTGGCCACACCATGCCGGTGGGGTGGAACTGAATGCATTCCATGTCGATGAGTTCGGCGCCGGCCCACAGAGCCATGGCGTGACCGTCACCGGTGCCTTCCCACGAGTTTGAGGTGAACTTCCAAGACTTACCGGAACCACCAGTGGCCAGAATGATTGCCTTGGCGCCGAAGGTGACGAACTCACCAGTGGGACGCTCGTAGGCGACGCAGCCGGCGATCCGGCCGTCAGTGTCGTGGACCAACTTCAGGACCTTGTGCTCCATGAAGACGTCAGTCCCCATCGAAACAACCTTCTGCTGCAGGGTACGAATCAGTTCGAGACCGGTGCGGTCGCCCACGTGGGCCAGACGGGCGTAGCGGTGGCCACCGAAGTCACGCTGGAGGATCTTGCCGTCCTTGGTGCGGTCAAACAGTGCACCCCACTGCTCGAGCTCGAGGACGCGCTGCGGCGCTTCCTTGGCGTGCAGCTCAGCCATGCGGTAGTTGTTGAGGTACTTGCCACCACGCATGGTGTCGCGGAAGTGAACCTTCCAGTTGTCCTCTTCGTACACGTTGCCGAGTGCGGCGGCCATGCCGCCTTCAGCCATAACGGTGTGGGCCTTACCCAGCAGCGACTTGGTGATCAGGGCGACCCGAAGACCCTTCTGCTTGGCTTCGATAGCGGCACGGAGGCCGGCGCCACCGGCGCCGATGATAAGTACGTCGTAATCGTGGTGCGCGTTCGTCACGGTCATTCCTTAGAAGATGTGGTAGTTGGTGATGGCGCCGGAGGCAACGAGGCGCACGTAGACGTCCGTCAGCGCAACGAAGATCAGAGAGGCCCAAGCAAAGTTCATGTGCTTGGCATTGAGCGGGGTGACGAGCTTCCAGAGGCGGTGACGAATCGGGGCCTTCGAGAAGTTCTTCAAGTTACCGCCGCACAAGTGACGGCAGGCGTGGCACGACAGTGAGTACAGCCACAGCAGGGTTGCGTTCACGCACAGCACCAAAGTACCCACGGTCACACCGAAGCCCTGGCCGGGCAGGTTGAAGGCCTGAATGGCGTCGTAGGTGAGTAGCGCGTTGAAGACCAGACCGAAGTAGAAGAAGTACCGGTGGGCGTTCTGCATCAGCAGCGGGAAACGCGTCTCGCCCGAGTAGCTCTCGTGCTTGTCCGCAACGGCGCATGCGGGGGGTGACCACCAGAACGCGCGGTAGTAGCTCCGTCGGTAGTAGTAGCAGGTCATACGGAAGCCCAGTGGGAAGATCAAGATCAAGAAGGCTGGCGACAGGGCCCAGTGATTGACCGTGAAGGCACCAAACTTGGCGCCCGCGACACAGCTGCTGGACAAGCAAGGTGAGTAGAACGGACTAATCAGGCTGCCGGGGCCGTAGAAGTAGTTGTGGGGGTTGAACGCCGACCAGGTGGCGTAGATGATGAAGGCCGTCAGGACCGAGACAGTGATGACGGGCTGCAGCCACCATCGGTCGGTGCGCAAGGTGGGGACATCGGGCCCTCCTCGGGTCCCTCCCAATACGACTTTGGCTGCGTGTTCAGTTGTCGACACCACTGTCTCCTTCGTCAACAC
>DAIPLC010000094.1:0-5824 GCA_036769405.1 Acidimicrobiales bacterium | reverse complement strand
GTTCGATGACGAGGCGGAAGGCGGACCATATCGTGAAGTCCAACAATGGAAGGGATGTCGACCGTCACTGAACTGGACCGGCAAACGGGAGGGTCGTCGGACACGGCAATTGGCTCAGCTCGACCAGCGAGGAGTAGTACGACTGCACGCCGCTCACTCACGAGTTGCAACGGTTCGAACGTTGCATTCAAGAGAAGGACGCGTCCCATGGGTACCTAGTGCCCGCGCCCTTGACGAAGCGACCACTTTGCCGCGTCAACCACGGCCCGAGGATCAACCGTGCCGTGCGACCCCGACACCGTGGCTATTCGAAATTCCCAGTAGGCCGGAGCCGGCAGCGGTAGGAACGGCGCGTGACGCCACCACGTACGACGGCGAAGCCGCCACGCCGCCACAAGTACGGGCGCGATATCGAGCGGGTGACGCACCAGGTGCCACACCAGGCCCTTGGGGATGAGGGACTTCACGCTACGCCCTTCCACGCAACCATCGCCGCACCGAGTAAGGATCCATCGACACCAAGACCAGTTGGCTGCACGGTCACGCCCTGGGCAAACTCGAGGCCGACGCGTTCGCGCGCAGCCTGGGTTGCCGCCGAAAAGAATGGTGCACCGAATCCGAGGGCCACGGAGCCACCCACGAAGCATTGCGTGAAATCAAGCACACATGCCAAGGTACCAATTGCGGCACCCACAAGCGTGGCAACTTCGTGTCGAATTTGGTCATTCGCGTCTCGCGGTGTGACGCCCCACTTCTTCGCAATCGCCCACCCCGAGGCCTCGGCCTCGAGGCAACCGTGTGACCCGCAGGAGCAGGCGTTACCGTCCGGCACCACCGTGAGGTGACCCAGGTGTCCGCTATTGCCCGTCGCTCCGTTGAGGAGGGTGCCGTCGATGACGAGCGCCCCACCCACCCCCGTTGACACAACGAGTGATGCGTAGTTTTCTATTCCCCCAGCGGCGCCGAATCGCCCTTCGGCCAGCGCCAGCGCTCGCACGTCACCTTCGATGAAGAGCGGCAGCGGCGCTACTTCACCAAGGGCGGCGGCCAAAGGGAAATTACGCCATTGAGGGATGTTGATCGGCGACACTGAAGCGCCGCCTCTGGACATCGGCCCCGCACAGGCAACGCCGATTGCTCCAGCTCCATAACGCGAGCGATCACGCACCGCTGCCGCAATGTCGGCAAAGAGGTGTTCACCGGCTTGCTCGACGTCGATGCGGGTGCGCTCATGAATCGAACCGTCACCTTGCACCAGTGCAATATCGACTTTGGTCCCACCAATATCGATAGCCACCACTGTTGTATCCAGGGGTGGCAACGTCGTCATTGCCCTCGTTGGCGCTGCCGCGCGAGCCATTCCTTGAAGTTGGCCGAGCGTTGCGTCACGCCATCAGCAATGCTCTCGCCACTACGCGAGCGGGCAATGTCGCGCAACGACGCCTTGCCAATGCGGCGCACGTTGCGCTCAATGACGACGGCGGCCCCGAACATGATGGCCACGCCCACCACACCAAGCAGAATTACTTGGGAGAAGAACGCCACGAGCACCACGAGCCCGAGGACGAACGCGGCGACACTCCAGCGAATCTGACGGAGCGAATGCGCGTACACGTTGGTCTCGCGGACACTCTTGGCGAAACGAGGGTCTTGCTTCGAGAGCGACTCCTCGAGTTGGGCGAGGATTTTTTGTTCGTGTTCTGAGAGTGGCATCAGGGTTCCTTCCTCTGCCCTCAGCGTATCGGTTTCCCCAGGGGTTGTGTCTAGCTCGTGAGGTCAGCGTGCTACATCTCCAAGGGGGCGATTACCGCTTCGTCATTCGTCGGTCGCATGCCGGTCCGCAATGTAACCTCCGGCAAAGTGAGGGAGAGTACGAGCGCGAGGATGCCCACCGGTATTGCCCAGAGGTAGACGTCCGAAATACTCTTCGACAGGGCGTGAATAATCACGAACAGCACCGACGGCGGTAGCTGATGGAAGGCGCTAGGTGTCAATTTGCTAAGCGATGGCACCGCACCGGTGTAGTGAATTGCCGCGAGCCCGCTCGCGACCTTAACGGGAAATTGATTACTAAAGAATGCCCCGAAGATGGCGGTGCCGAATGACCCACCAATTGACCGGAAGAAGTTAGCGCCGGCGGTGGCGGCGCCAACATCAGCCATAGGTACCGCATTCTGCACCGCCGTGATCAACACCTGCATCACCATGCCGATGCCCACGCCAAGAATGAACATGAACAGCGCGGTGGTCAGGGCCGAGGTGGTGACGCCGATAGTCCCCAGGAGGCCAATGCCGACCGTCATGATTGCTGTACCGGCGATTGGATATGGCCGGTAGCGGTGACCCTTCGAGACAATCTGACCCACCGTGATGGAGGCACCAAAGAGACCAACCATCATGGGGAGCAAACGAAGACCCGAATTGGTCGGTGACACGCCGTGGACATCTTGGAAGTAGAGCGGAAGAAACGTCAGTGCACCGAACATGGCGAAGCCCACGACGAAGCCAATTGCCGAGGCGGAGGCGAAGACCCGATTGCGAAACAGTGACGGGGCGAGGACGGGTTCTGGTGAACGACGCTCGACCATCCAAAAGGCCGTCAGCAAGATGAGCCCGACGACAAGGAGCCCAATCGACTTCGTCGAGCCCCACGACCACTGCGAGCCACCGAGGGACATAAAGAGAATCAAGAGAGTGGACGATACGGTCAGCAAGATAATCCCGGCGTAGTCGATCACGTGCTTTACGCGGGTCGCTGCATTCGGGAGCGCCGCGGCAGTAACGATGAGGGCAATCGCGCCGAAGGGGACATTGACGAAGAAAATCCAACGCCAACTCCAGTACTCCACAATGAAGCCGCCCAACAGCGGTCCTAGTACCGTTGCGGCGCCGAACACGGCACCGAAGAGGCCCGAGTAACGGCCTCGCTCACGGGGTGGCACAACGTCAGCGATGACGGCCTGCGCGCCAATCATGAGTCCGCCGCCGCCCAGACCCTGAATAGCCCGGAAAATGATCAACGTCACCATGGAATTAGCGAAACCGCACAGAATTGAACCGGCGAGAAACATCACAATCGCCGCCTGAAAGTACACCTTGCGACCGTGCAAGTCACCGAGCTTGCCCCACAACGGTGTCGAGACGGTGGAGGCGAGGAGGTATGCCACCACCACCCAGCTCAGGTGATTCGAGCCGTGAAGGTCACCGACAATCGTGGGCAGTGCCGTCGAGACGATGGTGCTGTCAAGCGCCGCCAGCAACATCCCCAGCATCAAAGCACTCAAGATCCAATACAGTTCACGCTTGGCGGGAGGATTGAGTGTCGTCGACATTGACCCACGGCTTTCTGTTGCAGTTTCTTTCACTCCTAGCCTAGAGCCGAATATCGGCCACTTATCGCGTTTGGGCACCTCGGCGTAGTCTGGGATGCGTGGGGAGTAAAAAGCACGAACTTCGAGCCGTACCCGACGCGCTACCCGCCATCACGCTCGGGCTTGGCGGTCTCGTCGCCGTTGTCTGGTCGTGGTCCTCATGGTCCTCGTACCACCGCTCCTTTACCCACCACATTTTTTCGACTGACGCTTCGACCATCATCGCTAACGGACTGCTGACCGTCTTGTTCCTCGCCATCGGCATGGAGTTAGCCGCCGAGCGGCGAGAGGGTGCGCTCCGTGATCTCCGTCACGCCATGGCACCACTCGCCGGGGCGATCGGCGGCATGCTGGCGACTGCCCTCCTGAGTGTTCTCGGTGGTCTCCTTCTGACGTCACCCACCCTCCTTCGCGGTTGGGGTGTGCCTATGGCCACTGATGTCGCCTTCGTGATTGGCGTTCTTGCCCTCGTCGGGTCGCGCTTACCAAGGGAGTTACGGACATTTCTCCTAACGCTGGCTATTGCTGACGACGTCGGCTCCCTCGGCGTACTCGGGGCCACTGGCTCGATTCACGCCAACGTGGACTTTTTGCTCGCCGCACTCGCTGTCTCGGCCCTCGCCTGGTTCGGGCGGACAAAAGGACCCGCACTCCCCCTGCTCGCACTGGCGCCACTCTGGTATTGCCTCGCTCGTTCGGGGACCGAACCAGCCCTGGCGGGGGTCATTATCGGTGGATGCATGCCCCCTCACGCGATTACCGTGCGGCTGGAACGGCTGGCCTCATGGGGATCGGGTCTGGTGGTGCTGCCCCTGTTCGCCCTCAGCGCCTGCGGGCTCAACTGGCACGCAGTGCGCTGGAACGGACCGACGTACACAATTGTTGGTGGCATGGTGGCCATTCGATTGCTGGGCAAGTCAATCGGAATCGTCGGGGTTACGCTCCTCGCTAATCGACTGGGCGCCCCATTGACTCAGGCACTGAGCCCGCGCCGCCTTCTCGGAGCTGGACTCCTCTGCGACATGGGCTTTACGGTGCCGTTGCTTTTCGCTCGGGTCGTCTTTGGCGAGGGGTCATCACCGTTATCCCCCATCACGATTGGGCTCTTGGTCGCTACTGTTCTCGGTGGTGCAAGTGGTGCACTGCTGCTTCGCAGTACGGAGCCAGAATCCAGTCCGCCGTCGAGTGACCACGTAATCTAATCACCATGGCGAGTCGCACCCCCACCGAAGAGGAAGTCATCGCACTTCTCCGCGCCGAGGGTAAGCGCATCACGCAAGCGAAGCGGGCTGTCATTCGCTCACTCCTCGACGCTGCAGATCACCGGACCGTCGAAGAAATAACGGCCTCAGCGCAGGCCGTCGCCCCCGACGTCTCCCTTTCCACGGTGTACCGCATCCTCGAAGAACTCGAAGACTTCGCCATTGTCGACCACACGCACAACGGTCATCAAGCGGCGACCTACCACCTCGCAGGACGAGACCACGGTCACGTCACCTGCCAACGGTGCGGCACCACCTTTGAGGTGTCGACGGAGGTCTTCGATCTCTTCAGCCGTGAGCTACGCCGTACCACGGGATTTCAGATCGACCCTCACCACGTGGCGCTGTCCGGTCTGTGTGAGGATTGCCGGTCCGGCGACTAGTCTCAGGTCAACGCCATGCTAAAACTTGACCACCTCTCGAAGCAGTACAAGGACACGCTCGCGGTGAATGACCTTGATTTCGAGGTCAAGGCCGGTGTCGTCACAGGTTTTCTGGGGCCCAACGGGTCAGGCAAATCCACCACGATGCGCATCATTATGGGACTGGACCGACCGACGAAGGGTCGTGCCACCATCAATGGCAAGTCGTACCACGACCTCGCCTCACCACTGCGCGAGGTCGGTGCACTTCTCGACGCGAAGGCCGTCAACCCCAGTCGATCCGCTCGCAATCACCTTCGAGCCCTCGCGGCCTCGAACAAAATCCCCTTCTCGCGCGTTGACGAAGTCCTCGAGTTCGTCGGACTCACCTCCGTCGCCGGCAAGAAGGTTGGTGGCTTCTCGCTCGGCATGAGTCAACGCCTCGGCATCGCCGGAGCACTCCTCGGTGACCCGGGGGTTCTGCTCTTTGATGAGCCCGTCAACGGCCTCGACCCTGAAGGCATCCGATGGATTCGCGACTTCTTCAGAACCCTCGCCAATGAAGGGCGAACTGTCTTTGTTTCATCCCATCTGATGAGCGAAATGGCGGTCAGCGCCGACGAAATCATTGTGATTGGTCGAGGCCACTTCATCACGTCGGGCACCGTGGACCAGCTCACCGCCACGGCCTCCGGCACAGTCCTCGTTCGCGCCGCCGATCCCATCGCTCTCATTCAGGCCCTGCCGACAACCGCGCAGAGCGAGGCGCTGAATGACGGTGGCGTGCGTGTTTCTGGCCTCAGTGCCGAAGAAGTCGGCACCATCGCCT
>DAIPLC010000093.1:0-5824 GCA_036769405.1 Acidimicrobiales bacterium | reverse complement strand
AAGACCCCCACCTCACGGTGGGGGTCTTTCGCATTTCTCTCTGAAGTTCATGGGTTTCATGAATCCAATCAGATTCCAACGTTTTCCTGAACACCACGCGCTCGTGGAGTAGCCTTAGCGAGTGAAGAGCTCCCTTTTGACCCGATTCCGTTCGAAGATGTCAGCCGGCGTTGCCGCCGCCTTGTTGCTAACGGGGATACCGCTACTGCAACTAGCGCAGAGCGCCCCGGCCGCAGCTTCGGCCCCTGCCCCGACTGGTATGACGCAGTCTGATGTCTTGGGCGTGCCGTCGCCGACAACGTACTCCTTGATTGAGGCCAGTGGGTCACTTTTCGCGGGGCTCTCCGGATCGGTGCAGCAAATCAGCGACCCCACCGGCGGGGCGGTGCCCACGAGTATTCCCGTTACGGGAACGGGGGGATCGCTTGTCGCAGTGAGCCCCGATGGATCGACGCTGTACGCAGCGAGTGCCGACGGCACCGTCGAGGCCGTATCGCTTTCCGGCGCTCCACAGACGACGTCGTCGGTGAACATCGGTGTCATCCCTTCGCGGTTGATTCTGTCCCACGACGGTTCGACGTTGTGGATTCTTTCCACGAGGTCGAGTGAATTGGTAGAAGTGTCGACGGCCAGTCCGTTGAGCGTGGTGACGACGTTTGCCACTGATGCGGCACCGATTTCGATGGCATTGTCGAATGACGATCGTTCCCTCTACATCGCTGCGAGCACGAACACGGTGAAGCAGTACCAAACGAGCTCTCTGGCGCTTCTCAATACGATCACTGTTGGCCCAAATCCGATCGCGATTGCATTGACGCCCTCGAATGAGGATTTGATTGTTGCGACCTTCGATGACCAAACAGTCACTGACTACAGCTTGTTGGCTGGCTCGGTGGGCAGCGCGATGTCGAGTGTTGTTATCGGCGCGCCCATCACTGCGTTGGCCGTGAACCCCGATGGCCTGGATGCCGTGGTGTCCAGCGCCTCGACGAACCAAGTGTTTGACGTGTCCTTGGTGAATGCACTGTCGCTGACGTCGACCTCGTCGGTGACCTCGCCGTCGGACGTGACCTTTAGCGCCGATGGGTCGACCGCATTCGTTTCGTCACTAGATCCTTCGACGTCACCGAACGCCAGCATCAACGTCTTTGCCATGAACGACAACTACGTGAATGTCACGGGTCCCGTGAACTACTCGGGCAGCATTTCGCAGGCCGCCGCCGGAGCCCTCTACGACGGAGTCTTGAATTCGTTCGTGTACTTCAACCCCATGAACGGCGTCGTGAGTAATCAAATCAATGTCGTGGGTTGCATCGGAGGCTCATCGGCGTCCGCCAATGGCTACTTGTGGACGTACGACCAGTGCAGCCAACAGGCCACTGTGTACAACCTGGCTACCGGTCAGTCAACGCAGATTTCGCAGTCGAATGGTCAGATTTTCTGCCCAATCGCTGGCGCTTCGGCCAGCGGCACGTCATTTGTCGTCGCAGATGTGTGTGGCGATGTGTCCACGTTTTCAACGACGAGCAGCTCACAATTGAACCCCCAACCGTGCGTGACCGCAGTCGCGCAGTCTGGTTCAATCTCCTATATCGCTCAGTGCTTCGGTCAGGTGATGGCCTACGACGCCAGCGGTAACAACCAGGGGCAGGCGTTCGCCCCCGGGTGCGTCAACAACAACTCTATGGCGGCCACGCCGACGCTCTTGTTCGTCAACTCCTCGTGCTCGCAGCAGATTTTTGTCTATTCCACGAGCAATTTGCAGATGGTTGGGCAGATCCCCGGCAACTACAGTGCGATTGCGGTTGCGGGACCGTATTTGTACGCTGCGTTGAACAACGCTGGGGGAGTGGACGTAATCAACGAGTCCACGCTGAGCGTTCAGCGTAATATCCCGGCGAACTGCGCATCCAATCTGCAGGCATTCGGCGCGGCCATTGTCTGGACAGACGGGTGTCATGGCGGCCTGTACTACGCGAGCAACTACACAACGTCGAATTTCGGCGTCGTGTACCAGACCAACAATGTCGCCGGCATCACTGCACCTGTCGATAGCAGCACCTACACCTCGAGCCAAACGGCAACGGTTCTCGCTCCGAATGGTGACCAAATAAATTTCGGTGGCTGGAGTACCACGCAATCGGGTGCGGGAACCTACTACGCGCCCGGTGACCCCTTACCAATGACGTCGGGAACCGTCACGCTCTACGCGCGACCATATGCTCACATCACGTACGACGCCAACGGATTGAGTCCAAGCGATGCGCCGGTCGACGCGACGGCATACCCCGAGGGCCCAACGGCCACGGTGCTCGCGCCGCTTGGTGACAACGCGCTGTTCAGCGGCTGGAACACGGCCGCCGATGGAAGCGGAACGTCGTATGCCCCAGGGGCAACCATCGACCTGTCAACGGGTGACGTGACGTTGTACGCACAGTGGGCCTACACGACAACGCAGTCAGGCGGTCTCACCACGGTCAAATTCAATTACTCGTCACAGACCCCCGGTACGTACGTAGTGCCGGCTGGTGTGACGTCGATGTCTATTTCTGTTTTGGGTGCTGAAGGCGGTCGTGGAGGAACCGATGCATCTGGTCGACCCGACGCCGGTGGCTATCAGGGTGACGTTGAGGGCACCATTAGCGTGACACCGGGCGAAGTGTTAACGGTTGGTGTCGGTGGTGGCGGCCACGACTCGATTGTTGCCGGCACGTGCACCGGTGGTGTTGACGGTCCTGGCGACCCGAAGTTGGCTGTCGGGGGATTGAATCCTCTCGGCGGCTACGGAGGTGGCCTCGGCGGATCCACTGGTTATCAGGGATGCTCTGGCTACGGTGGTTCCGGTGGTGCCGCATCAGTCATTGAACTCGGTAGTTCAAGCTCGTCGCTCACTGACCTCGGCGTCATTGTCGCCGGCGGTTCGGGCGGTTCGGGCGGTTCGGGTCAGTACCCACCAAACGTCGGCCGTATTTCGCAGAACCTTTTCCAAGCGTCTACCGACTCCACAATTGTGACGAATGGCTCGAATGGTCTGTCGGTGTACCAGCTCTGCCACGCGCCAACGGCGTCCAGTTGTGACGGTGGTGGCGGTGCCGGTGGTGGTGGTGGCGCAGTCGGTGGCGATCACGGCGACGTCCAATTCGGTTCTGGATCATCCAATGAGTGGTACGGGCTTGGTGGTTACCCAGGGCAGAACTCCACGGGTGGCCAGCCTGGATTGACGGCAAGCTACGTGTACTATTCGGACAACAATGCCAATGGTTCCGTGACGGTTAGTTTCTTCAACGGACTACCGGGCGCCCCCACGAACGTGAATGCAGTCACCGCTGGGTCCAACACCTACGTCAGTTGGCTACCACCGGTGAACACCGGATCGTCGGCCATTACTGACTACATCGTGCGCTACAGCAGTGACGGTGGATCTACTTGGACCACGGTTGACACCGGTTCGACGCGACTGATTGATGACGTGACGGGATTGAGCGCCGCCACGAACTACAAGTTTGAGGTCGCGGCCGTGAACGGATCAGGGCAGGGTGACTACTCGTCGCTCAACTTGCCACCAGACGCTCCGACGATTACCAACGTTGACGTCTTCGACTCGCGCTTGGGCATCGAGTTCACCACCGGATCTGGAGGTAACAACACCCAGGCGTCGTATCAGTATTCCCTTGACGGTGGGGCCACATGGCACGCCAGTTTCTCCACCCAGTCACCGGTGTCCATTTCGGGGCTGACGAACGGCACTGCCTACGCCATTCAAATCCGCGCGGTTACCGATGCCGGCGTTTCGCCGTCGTCGAACGTTGGGACCGGCACGCCATTCGGCAACCCCTTCTTTCCCGACTTGAGCACAGTGGTGAGCAACGTTGGCGATGGCCAGGTTGACGTATCGTGGGCGCCCGCCAACGACAACGGCAGCGCCATAACGTCCTACACCGTGCAGGCCTTCGACACGTCGACGTACGGAAGCCAGCAGGCAACGTGCACCACGAGCACCACTGAGTGTCTCCTTACTGGCCTCACCGACGGCACGACCTACTACCTGTCCATCCAAAGCCAGAACGCGGCTGGATACTCACTGCGTTCCGATCCTCGTATTCCGGTCACGCCAGCTGCCGACGCTGTTGTGTTTAACGCAAACGGCGGCACGTCAACGTTGAGTTCGCTGCCCTATTTCACCGGTGGCGCACCGTTGACGATGCCCACTACCGGTGTGCAGAATCCGGGCTACGTGTTCGGTGGCTGGTCGTTGACCCAGGCAACCCCACAGGATGTTGGGCCGACGTTCACACCCACGGGGATTCAAACGTTGTACGCCATGTGGACGCCCGGTACCTACACGGTGACCTTCGACGACAATGGTGGCACTGGCACCATTTCCCCCGAGAGCTTTACGACGGGGCAGACGGGTTTGGCGCTGCCGACGACCGGTGTCTCGCAGGTAAACGACACGTTCCTCGGGTGGGGCACGACGACTTCGGTGAGTTCGCTCTTGTCGCCAGCGGCAAGCGCGAACTTCCAACCTACGTCGGATGTCACTTTGCACGCACTCTGGCAGTCGACGGTGGTCGACGACCTGACGTTCAATACGCAGGGCGGCTCGGCGACAGCTGACGTCACTGGATTCGATGGCACGACGGTGTCGCTGCCATCGGCTCCGACGCAGGCGGGGTATCACTTCGCCGGCTGGTTCGCTGCCCCAACGGGGGGGTCGGTGCTTTCGTCGCCCTACACGCTGAGTGGGTCAACCACGTTGTATGCCCAGTGGGCGCCTAACGCAACGGACTACGTCGCTTTTGAACCACAGGGCGGAGCGCCAGTCGCTACGGTGTCGGGCCTCGACGGCTCGGTCATTACCTTGCCGAATGCACCGGTGAATCCGGGGGCGACATTTGCGGGCTGGTTCACGGCGGCACGCGGCGGTTCGCCGCTGACCAGCACGTACACGCTGGCGGGCACGACGGTGCTCTTTGCCCAGTGGATTGGCTACACCGTTACCTACAACGTCGGTGCCGGCTCGAACGCACCGGCATCGCTGAGTCCAGTGAACCCGGGCGCCTCCGTCACCCTTGACAACGGTGCCTCGGTTACTCCACCGCAGGGATCAACCTTTGCGGGCTGGGACTGTGGCGCCGGCGTTGTCACCACATTGACGGTGACCCAGGACACCACGTGCACCGCCACCTATCGCGCTTCGGTAGTGTCGTCGGCCCTGCACGTGGTCTTTAGCGCCAATTTCCCAACGGCGTCAGGCGTGCATCACGCCCCGGCCACCAAGACGGCAGCGGCAGGTACCCACGTACGCATTCCGGGTAACAGCACGAACCTCAGTGACCCTGGCTACCGCTTCCTTGGTTGGGCGGCCAGCCCGAAGGCCTCCAAGGCTCTGTACAGCGCCGCTCGTGGTGGCAGTCTGCACATGCCAGCTACGACCGTGCGCCTCTTTGGCGTTTGGGCCCCGGTGACGACCATTGGTACCTTCCTGCTCAAGGTGGATCAGTGGAACCTCAATACGCCCGCATTTGCCCGATCCGCGCAGGCCATTGCGCGCCTCATTGCCTCCGGTCACTACCACACCATTACGGTTCGTGGTGGCGCTGACGTGCATGGCACTGTGGCTCGGAATCGATTCCTAGCGGCGCACCGTGCCATGACCGCCGAAGCGGCGGTGGCGGCAGTCCTGAAGCGACTGGGGTACACGCACTATCGCTTTGTGACGGTGAACGAGGGATCTACCTCGGCGTACGGGTCATTCTCACAGAACCGCCACGCAACCTTCTCGGGATTCCCAGGTCGTTAAGAAGTCAGCTGACGCCCACTG
>DAIPLC010000092.1:0-5825 GCA_036769405.1 Acidimicrobiales bacterium | reverse complement strand
TTCGGTCGAACGACCGTGTCATCACGCTCTACGTCCCGCACGAGCGCGGTGACGTACTGGCGGCCATTCACCGTGAAGGTGAAGTGGTCGAGTCGGTCATGCATGATGATCACGTCGTCATTCGAGTGGTCGTCGACGCCGCTGGCGCCGCCCGATTCGTTGAATGGAGGAAAGTGTTATGAGTTTCGTCCCACCCCCGTACCCCTACGACCGATTGCGATCACTCACTGACTCGGCCTCTCGCCACGAAGGTGGGGCTGTGGAGTGTTCCATTGGCACTCCCGTTGACGAGCCACCGGCCTTTGTTGTCGAAGTGCTCGGCCGCGCGAGCGGCGCGAAATCGTACCCACCGTCGATTGGCACGGCACAGTATCGAGAGTCCACGACCAACTGGATGGCCCGTCGCTTCGGTGTCGCGCTCGCGAGCGAGCAGATCGCGGCCTGCATTGGTACGAAGGAATTTGTCGCCTCGACGGCTCACTACCTGCACCTTCGACGCCCCGAACGAGACGCCGTGCTCTTTCCCGCCATTAGTTACCCCACCTACGCCATGGGTGCCACGTTGGCGGGTCTCCGACCCGTACCAGTTGCGATGCGTGATGGGGCGCTGGACTTGGCCTCAATTGACCCGGCCGACGCGGCACGCGCTCTGCTGCTGTGGTCGAACTCTCCGTCGAACCCGACGGGTGCCCTCGATGATCTGGCGGCGGTGGCTGCGTGGGGTCGCGCCCACGACGTCTGGGTAGCGAGTGATGAGTGCTACGCCGAGTTCACGTGGTCGACGACGCCCCAGTCCATCCTTCAGCACGGCACGGCGGGTGTGCTGGCGGTGCATTCCATTTCGAAGCGATCGAACCTGGCCGGTCTGCGCGCCGGGTTCTACGCCGGTGACGCGGACCTCGTTGAGTACCTTCGGTCGGTTCGCCAACACGCCGGCATGATGGTGCCCCATCCTGTGCAGTCAGCAGTGGCGGCCGCGTACGACGATGATGATCACGTCGCCCTTCAGCGGGAGCGCTACCTCCACCGTTTGACGTTGATGTCGGCGGCGCTGGGCGCGGTGGGCATTGACGCGCCGGTTCCTCAGGGTGGTTTTTATTTGTGGGGAAAGCATGACGCACTCGACGGGTGGACGGTCGCGCAACGACTGGCGGACATTGGTGGCATCGTCGTCAGTCCCGGTGAGCTCTACGGCGACGCCGGTACTCCCTACATTCGCTTAGCCGTGGTGCAGCCTGATGACGCGTTGGAGCGTGTCGCGCAGCGCTTGCATCGTCACGGCGCTCACCTCTAGCGCTGGGGTGGGTTCGTTAGCATGGAGGCCATGAACGAACTCGAAGCACGCATTCGCCACTGGTATAGCGACATCGGCGCTATGACCCCAGAGAACGTTGAAGCCCGTCGCGATGTCGAGTTGGTTATTTCCTACCTCGACGATGGCGTCCTGCGAGTGGCGGAAATTGACGACCACAACAACGTCGTAGTGCACGACTGGGTCAAGCTGGCCATTCTGCTGCTGTTTCGTCTTCGTGGGATGGAAACTCTCGAGGCGGGACCGATGGAATTCCATGACAAGTTGGCGCTCAAGCACGACTACGCCCGTCGTGGCGTGCGCGTGGTGCCTGGTGCTTCCGCGCGCTACGGCAGTTTCTTGAGCCCCGGCGTGATCATGATGCCGAGCTACGTCAACATTGGTGCCTGGGTTGGACCAGGCACGATGGTTGACACCTGGGCGACGGTGGGTAGCTGCGCCCAGATCGGTGCCAATGTTCACCTCGCCGGCGGTGTCGGCATCGGCGGCGTATTGGAGCCCGCGAACGCCACACCGGTCATCATTGAAGATGGTGCCTTCATTGGCTCCCGCTGCATGGTGGTGGAAGGAGCCCGCGTAGGCAAGGGGTCGGTCCTCGGGGCTGGCACCATTCTCAACCCCTCCATTCCCGTCATCGACGCCGAAACTGGTGAAGAAGTCTCGCGCGGCTACGTACCCGATTACTGCGTCGCGGTATCGGCGAGCCGGCGCCGCGAGTACCCCGGTGGAGAGTTCTTCCTCCCGTGCGTTTTGATCATTCGACGACTGGGCGAGGGTGAGCGCCACGACAAAGTAGCCCTCAACGCCATTCTCCGCGAAAGCGGCGTGTCGACGTGATTACCTTGGCCGACGTTCAATCATTGGTAGCGATTGAGTCGGTCAGTCGAAACGAGCGCGCGATCGCCGATCACGTCGCGCTATGCCTCGCCACGAATCCGGCCCTCGAGGTCACGCGTATTGGCGACAATGTGGTTGCGCGCACGCTCCGAGGTGCGGCAACTCGACTGCTCGTCGCGGGGCACCTCGATACCGTGCCCGGTGACGCCTCATTGTCGCAAATCAAGGGTGATGTGTTGTGGGGACTTGGTGCCTGCGACATGAAGGCCTCCCTCGCCGCGATGCTGCACGTGGCGTTGAGTGCTCATGAGGGTCCGCAGGACGTGACGTACGTGTTCTACGCCCGAGAAGAAATTTCCCGCGACGAATCTGGCTTGTTGGAAATCCACCGCGAACGTCCCGACTTGCTCCGCGCCGATGCGGCAGTCGTCGGTGAGCCCACCAATGGTGGCATTGAGGCCGGCTGCCAGGGTACTCTTCGCGTCGGTGTGACCCTGGTGGGTCAGCGGGCTCACACTGCTCGCCCCTTTACTGGTCGCAATGCGATCCACCGCCTCGCCCCGCTTCTCGAGCGCGTGGCCTCGTATGAACCACGTGAAGTCACCATTGACGGCGTCACCTACGTTGAGCAGCTGCAAGCCGTGCTGGTCGATGGCGGCATTGCGGCGAACGTTGTGCCCGACCGGGTACGGGTCACGCTCAATCACCGCGTTGCCCCTGACCGTGACGACACCAAAGCCGCTGAATGGTTGGCGGGCTTTTTAGGCGAGACACTCGAAGAGGGCGATGGTTTCGTCATCCTCGACTGGGCGCCCGCTGCCGTGCCCGCCTTAGCCAACGAACACCTCGGGCGGTTGCTTGCGCTAAGCGGAATCCCCGCGCGGGCCAAAGTGGGCTGGACTGACGTGGCCACCCTGCAATCGCTGGGCGTGCCGGCGACGAACTGTGGCGCTGGTGACCCGCTCTTGGCCCATCACCCTGACGAACACGTCCGTGAAGCAGACCTTCAGGCCTTCACCTCACTCCTCGCTCGCTGGTTAGCTGGAGATTCTTAGTCGGCAAGGTGCGTACGACGTCGCACCGTCCTGCTAAGTTTTTTATTGATCACATGATCAGCTCTAGTGCAGGCTCCAAGGGGGCTCTGGCTAGTGACAACCACAAAAGGGAGACGATCTATGAAGATTCGTTTGAACAAGACAGTGGCTGCGGTCGCGTCGAGTGCCTTGGTGCTTTTGGCTGTGCCGGCTTCCGGCATCGCAGGCGCCAGCACCATGACGGCCAAGCCGACGTACACCATCGGTTACGAAGGTCCTCTGTCGGGCGGTAACGCTCAGCTGGGTATCAACATGAAGTGGGGCGTTGAGCTCGCCATTCAGAACGCGAACGCGTCGGGCAAGTTCCCCTTCAAGCTGCAGGCTGCTTGGTACGACGACCAGGGTTCTAGCACCCTGTCGCCCGCTCAGGCCCAGTCGGCAGTTGCCAACAACAAGTTGGTTGCTGTTGTCGGACCAGCATTCTCGGGTGCTACCCGCGCTGCTGAGCCCTTCTACTCGAACGCCGGCATCGCGACCGTGAGCCCATCGGCAACCGCCGCTGCTTTGGCCACCGGATTCTCGAACAACAACTTCATGCGTGTTGTCTACGGTGACGACGTTCAGGGTGCTGCTGACGCCAAGTTCCTCGTGAAGACCCACAGCGCCAAGTCGGTGTTGACCATTGACGACGGTTCCTTCTACGGTGCCGGTCTGGCCCAGGTTGTCAACATGGACGCTAAGGCTCTTGGTGCAACGGTGACGAGCAACACCTTGCCTCAGACCTCGAACTGTGGTGGCGTTGCTTCGTCGACCGAGTACACCTCGGCCGCGACGCAGATTGCTTCCGCTAATCCTTCGGCCGTCTTCTACGGTGGTTACTACTGTGACCTCGGCCTGCTGCTTGGCGCTTTGAGCCAGACCAGCTACAAGGGCATCGTTATGTCGGGTGACGGCTCCGAGTCGTCATCGTTGATCTCTGGCACCACGCCTGCTTCCGCCGCTAACGGCGTGTGGCTGTCGGCTGCTGGCGGTGGCTCGAGCGCCTTCACTGGCAAGCTTGAGACCCAGTTCAAGGCCATCTCGCACGGCGTCAAGTCGTCGACGGCTCTGTACTCAACGCAGGCTTACGACGCGACCAACGTGATCATCGCCGCAATGTCGAAGATCAAGTGGTCGAGCGACATCCAGCTCAACCGCATCGCCATCAAGAACGCACTGCACAAGACGTCCTACAAGGGCGTTACGGGCACCATCGCGTTCCAGAGCAACGGTAACCTCGCCGGTTCCGGCGCTGGTCAGGTGAACTTCTACCAGGTCCAGAACGGCGTCATCACGGCTGCCGGTCACAACTAAGACGTTTCACTCGCAGTACAAAGAAGGCCGGGGGCGTACGCCCCCGGCCTTCTTTTTGTCCTAGGATTAGGGACCACTCGTCATAGAAAGGGGAGCGTCGTGGGCGGTTTCTTCAGCTATTTTTCGTCACACTTTGCCACCCTGGACCACGAATTCTGGCCGTTGCTGGTCGGCGGATTGGCCACGGGATTCATTTATTCCATGGTGGCCATTGGCTACACCATGGTGTACGGCGTACTCCGCCTCATCAACTTTGCCCACTCGGAAGTCTTTATGGCCGGTGGCTTCGCCTCCTTCTTCCTGACCAAGTGGTTGGTGGGCTCCGGCACGCCAAGTGCGTGGCAGTCGGTCCTCTACGTCGTCTTGGGCGTTCTCGCGGGCGGCCTCGCTGGTGCAGCTATCGCTGCAGCTGTCGAGCGCGTGGCCTACCGTCCGCTGCGCCGCCGTAATGCCCCCAAACTCGCGTACTTGATCAGTGCCATTGGTGCGAGCTACTTCCTGTTCAATCTCGCGGCGAAGGAGTTCGGCCGCATTAACTTCGCCATGTCGCCCCCATTCGCGAACCACGCACTCTTCACCTTCGCGAACGCACCAGTACAGATGCTGGACGTGTTGACCCTGGTCGTCGGTCTGCTCATGCTCTTTGGTCTCGACCGTCTGGTTTCGAAGTCGAAACTCGGTCGCAGTATCCGGGCTGTGGCCCAGGACGCGGAAACCGCGTCGCTCATGGGTGTCAACATCGACCGCACCATTGCGGTTACTTTTCTTCTCGGTGGTTTCCTCGGTGGCGCCGCTGGCTATCTGTTTGGACTCAAGTTTGGTGTGGTCTACACCATGGGCTTCACTCCAGCGCTCAAGGCATTCACTGCGGCGGTGCTTGGTGGCATTGGCAACCTTCGCGGCGCCCTGATTGGTGGCCTGCTCCTTGGTGTCGTCGAGAGCATGTCGGTGGCCTTCGTCAATGGTGCCTTCACTGACGTGGTGTCCTTCGCAGTGTTAGTGCTCGTGTTGTTGGTGCGTCCCACCGGTATTTTGGGTGAGAGTTTGGGAAGGGCGGCCTAATGAAGTTCCTCCAATCTCCGACAGCCAAGCGCTGGGGCAGTTTGATTGCCCTCTACGCCGTCGTCACGGTGATGACGGGCCCTCCCGGTAACCAGTCGTCGCCTACGCTCGGCTTCACGAGCTCATTCAGTGAGACAGTGTCCTTCTTTGGCCTCTTTCCGGCCCCGCGAGGACTGTTTCTCGCCGGCGTTTTCGGTCTCATCATCGGTGCGGTCGCGATCTACCAG
>DAIPLC010000091.1:0-5905 GCA_036769405.1 Acidimicrobiales bacterium | reverse complement strand
GTTCCGCAACCTCTACGAAGAGGCCAGCCGTCGTCCCGGCATGACCGGTACGAACCTGCTGCAGTTCCTCGAACTGCGCCTCGACAACGTCGCCTACCGTGCCGGTTGGGGCGCCTCGCGCGCTCAGGCCCGTCAGCTCGTTCGTCACGGTCACGTGACGATCAACGGCAAGCGCGTCACCATCCCTTCGTACCGCGTTCGCCCCGGTGAAGTGGTCGCCTTGAAGAACGCCACCCGCGAGAACTTCAACGTCGTCCGCAACCGTGACGTGCTCGACCGCAGCGTCCCGGGTTGGCTCGAGACTGGCGACAACGGCTTTAGCGTTACCGTGCGCGTTGTTCCCGTCCGTGAGCAGATCGACGAAGCCATCAAGGAACAGCTCATCGTCGAGTTGTACTCCAAGTAGTCGTCCCTTTTCTTTTAGTTCGTAAGGAGTTCCCATGCTGCTGATTCAGCGTCCCATCATCGAAGCCGTAGGCGACGAGACCAATAACACCCAGGCGTTCCGTATTGGACCGCTCGACACTGGCTTCGGTCACACGCTCGGTAACTCCCTGCGTCGTACCCTGCTCTCGTCGATTCCCGGCGCTGCCGCTACCCGTGTCAAGTTCGACAAGGTGCTGCACGAGTTCGGCGTGATCGACGGCGTGAAGGAAGACGTCCAGGACATCTGCCTGAACTTGAAGGACCTCCTGGTCCGTCTGCACTCGGAAGAGCCCGTTGTCTTGCACCTCGAGAAGAAGGGCGAAGGCCCCGTCTACGCCAGCGACCTCTCGACGACCGCTGACGTGGAAATCCTCAACCCCGACCTGCAGATTGCCTACCTGACCAGCGCGTCGTCGGAGCTCGTCTTCGAACTGACCGTGGAGCAGGGCAAGGGCTACGTCGGTGCCGAGGGCAACAAGGGTTCTTCGACCATTGGTGTTATCCCACTCGACTCCATCTTCACCCCCGTCCGCCGCGTGAGCATCTCGGTGGAGCCCAAGCGCTCCGAGTCTCGCGACCAGGACGTCTTGGTTATCGAGATTGAGACCGACGGCTCCATCACCCCCCAGGACGCATTGGCTTCGGCCGGTAAGACCATGGGTGAGCTCGTCACCATCATCGCGAACCTGAACCTCGAGGCTCCGGCCCCGAAGCTCGGCGACGTGAGTGCTGCCGAGGCCGCCGCGAGCGAGCTCGACAACACCCGTATCGAGGACCTCGGCCTGTCCGAGCGTTCGCGCAACTGCCTCAAGCGCGCTGGTATTAACACCATCGCCCAGTTGATCAACGCCACCGAGCGTGACTTGACTTCCATTACGAACTTTGGCGCCACGTCGCTGAAGGATGTCACCGACCGTCTCGACGAGCGCGGTCTTTCCCTGCGAGTAGAGGACTAAGCATGCTAGGTGCTCCGAAGAAGGGTAAGCGTTTCGGTGGAAGCGCTGCTCACCAGAAGGCCATGATGGGAAACCTCGTGGCATCACTGATCGCCGCCGAAGGCATCGTGACGACCGAGGCGAAGGCCAAGGCGCTGCGTCCCATCGTCGAGAAGGTCATTACCGCCGCCAAGAACTCGCCCGAGGGTTCGGTCCACGCACACCGTCGCGTGGTCGCCTTCATCCGCGACAAGGACATGACGCACAAGCTCTTCACCGAGATTGCGCCCCGCTACACGGAGCGCCCTGGCGGCTACACCCGCATCTTGAAGCTCGGGCCGCGTCAGGGCGACAACGCCCCCATGGCGCGCATTGAGCTCGTCTGAGCGAACGGCTGACGCCACCCAACGGTGGCGTTTCGACCTCGCCTACGACGGCGCGGGTCTGTACGGGTTCGCCCATCAGCCACATCTGGTCACGGTAACGGGGCTGCTGCGCACCACGCTGCGCGACATGCTCCGGCTCGACACCGAACCGGTCATCATTGGTGCGGGCCGCACCGACACGGGCGTTCACGCCTTCGCGCAAGTTATTCACGTCGACTTACCCGATCCGCTCTTTCGCGACAGCCGGTCGCCCGACGAAGAGCGCATCGCCCGAGCGCTGAATCTGCAGCTACGGGGTCAGATTCGCATCACCAAGGCCCAGAAGGTGGCTGACACCTTCCACGCCCGTTTTTCGGCCCAGTGGCGGGAGTACCGCTACCTCGTCCTCGAGACAACCCCACCGGCCCTAGCGTTGCACGACGCCTGGAGCTGGGCCGTGGCCGGTCCTCTGGATATCGAGGCCATGAACCGAGCCTGTCAGTCCATTCTCGGTACCCACGACTTTCGCGCCTTCTGCCGCCGTCCCGTCGACAAGACGCCCGACGAACCGCTGCGACGACACGTCCTCAGCGCCCGGTGGGAACGACTGGATGACACCTGGCAGATGAGTCCCGAGCGAGCGCCCGTGGCCCGCTTCACCATTCGCGCAGGAAGCTTTTGTCACAACATGGTCCGATCACTCACCTCGACCTTCGTGGCCATTGGACAAGGTCGATTGCCAGAAAGCGAAGTAGCGAGTAGGCTAGAGAGCCACCAACGATTGCACCTGCCCGCGCCGGCTCCGGCCGCGGGACTCAGTCTGGTGGGTGTTGGATATGACGAATTTGCCGGAGGCCCCTCCGGTTTTGTAGGCTAAGAAGTCCCCTGTCTCGGCACGGGTCATGACAAGAGATCGCTGAAGGAAAAACTGTGCGTACGTACTCACCGAAAGAAAAAGACATCACGCGCGAATGGCACGTGATTGACGCCACGGGTCTCGTCCTCGGCCGCGTCTCCACCGTTGCCGCTTCGTTGCTGCGCGGCAAGCACCGCCCCTTCTTCGCTCCTCACATGGACACGGGTGACTTCGTCATCATCATCAACGCCGACAAGATCGAGGTCACCTCGAACAAGCTCGCGCAGAACTTCCGCTACCGCCACTCGGGCTACCCCGGTGGTATCCGCAAGACCTCGTGGCAGACCCTGCACGACACCGACCCCGCGAAGCTCGTCTTTGACTCGATCAAGGGCATGATTCCGAAGAACCGTCTGGGCCGCGCTCAGATGGGCAAGCTCTTCGTGTACGCCGGTCCTACCCACCCCCACACTGCTCAGCAGCCCTCGCAGTACGACACCTCGGCAATCCGCCGCGGTTAAGGAGAACCTTCGTGACTACCCCGCTTACTCAGACCACCGGCCGTCGTAAAGAGGCTGTTGCCCGCGTGATGCTCCGCCCCGGTACCGGCACCATCACCATCAACTCACGCGCCTTCGACAACTACTTCACCTCGGCGACGCACCGCCAGATGGTGATGGAGCCCATGCGTCTCACCGAGACCGTCGAGACCTACGACGTCGTCGCCACCATCGAAGGCGGCGGCATGGCCGGTCAGGCTGGCGCCCTGCGTCTGGGCATTGCTCGCTCGCTGCTCGAACTGAACGAAGAGGCTCGCCCCGCGCTCAAGAAGGCCGGCTTGCTTACGCGCGACTCGCGTAAGAAGGAGACCAAGAAGTACGGTCTCAAGAAGGCCCGTAAGGCTCCTCAGTACTCGAAGCGTTAATGGCCATGGCCGTGCGATTCGGCACGGACGGCATTCGCGGCAAAGCGTACGAGACCATCACGGTCGATTTGGCCTACCGGCTCGGTCGTGCCGTTGGCACCGTCTTCGATGCCCCCGTCTTCGTGGGCTACGACACTCGTGAGAGTTCCCCCGTCCTGACGGCGGCCGTCCTCGCGGGCGTCACGTCCGTTGGCGGCCAAGCGACCAATCTCGGGGTCTTCACCACCCCCGGTGTCGCGGTGATCGCCCAACGTCGAGGTGGCGTGGGCATCGTGGTCTCGGCCTCGCACAACCCCTACTACGACAACGGTCTCAAGGTCCTCGGCCTCGGCGGCACCAAGCTCGACCTGGCCACCGAAGAAGCCGTCACTGACGCCCTGAATGCGGCGCCGTCACCGTTGTCGGAAGACTTCCCCGAGGTCGCGATTGATCTCGAGGCGCAACACGACTACGCCCAGCACTTGCGGGCCATCGTTCCCACGGACTTATCAGCGCTGACCATCGTTCTCGACTGCGCCAACGGGGCCTCGTCCTCGGTGGCTCACGAGCTCTTTGAAGCCACCGGCGCTCGGGTTATCACCCTGCACGATCAGCCCACGGGACACAACATCAACGAGGCGTGTGGCTCGACCCACCCCGATGATTTGGTGGCTGCGGTGGTGGCCCACGGTGCTGACCTGGGTCTGGCCTTTGACGGTGACGCTGACCGGCTGATTGCCGTTGACGCGAACGGCACCATTCGCGATGGTGATGACCTCATGGTGCTCTTCGCCCTCGACAGCGCGACCATTCGCCAGAGTGGTGTCGTGGTCACGTCGATGAGCAACCTCGGTCTGCGTCGCGCCATGCATCAGCACGGCATTGCCCTGGTCGAGACTGACGTCGGTGACCGTCACGTGCTCATGGCCCTCGAAGAACGGGACTGGTCCTTCGGCGGTGAACAGAGTGGTCACTTGATATTCCGCGATCTCAGCCCGACGGGCGACGGTCTACTGACCGGACTGCGCCTCGCGGAACTCGTCGCCCGACGGGGAGCCCTCGCGACACTGGCCGACGAGGCCTGGCGTCGAGTGCCCCAGGCCCTCATCAACGTCCCGCACGAGGACTACGAGGACACGGGAGTGCGCAGCCTCTTCGCCGCTCTCCAGCGCCAGCACGCGCTGGGTGACGACGACGTGCGACTGCTGATTCGTCCCTCGGGTACCGAGCCAGTGGTGCGCATCATGGTCGAGGCGAGTAACGGCTCATTCGTCGATGACTTCGTCATCGCCCTCGGCCGCCACTTCAGCGTCTAGGCCCTCGGCCGCGAAAATAAGGGGAGTAGACTTCCCCCTATGTGCGGCATCATTGGGGTCGTTGGATCTCCCGAAACTCTTTCCACGTTGCTGGAGGGTGTCGAGCGCCTCGAATACCGCGGGTACGACTCGGCGGGACTGGCGTTAGTCCGCCGCGGGGCCACCTGGCGTGGTCGAGCCGCCTCCGGCACGGCCTCGGTGGCCGCTCTGCGACTCGTCTGTGATGATGCTCCCACGGACTTCACCACCGGTATTGGCCACACGCGGTGGGCCACCCACGGTGCACCGGAGGAAATTAACGCCCACCCGCACCTCGACTGCAGCCAACAAGTCGCCATTATTCACAACGGCATCATTGAGAACCACGTCGCCCTAAAAGCAGCTCTGCAGGCACGCGGCCACGTCTTCACCTCGGTGACCGACTCCGAGGTTGTCGCCCACCTCATTGAAGAAGCCCGAACGACCGGCCTCGACCTGCTCGACGCCGTGCGCTTGGCCCTGCGCGAAGTCCACGGGGCCTTCGCTCTCGCGGTGGTCGATAACCGTGAGCCCGACGTCATCGTCGCCGCCCGGCGCATCTCGCCACTGGTGGTCGGCACGACCAAGGGAGCGACGTACCTGGCCAGTGACGTGCCGGCCATCCTCGATAAGGCCGACTCCTTTTACGGGGTTAATGATGACGAAATCGTCCGACTCACCCCCGCCGGCTTCGAGGCCGTTGATCTCGATGGCGTGCCGGTTCGGTTGAAGCAGTTGCACATCGACTGGGACTTAGAGACGGCGCAAAAGGGTGGCCACGACGACTTCATGTCGAAGGAGATCTCCGAGCAGCCCGCCGCCCTGGCCGCCACGCTGCTCGACCGTCGCCGCGACGCCACCATTGCCTTCGACGAACTACGCCTCACGGAGGCCGACCTCGCCGCCGTCAAGCGCGTGGTGCTGGTGGCCTGTGGCACGTCGCATCACGCGGCCCTGGTGGCCAAGTACGCCATTGAACGCTGGGCCCGACTCAGCGTCGACGTCGATATTGCCTCGGAGTATCGCTACCGCGACCCCATCGTGGAGATCGGAACCCTGGTCATCGGCGTGAGCCAGAGTGGCGA
>DAIPLC010000090.1:0-5924 GCA_036769405.1 Acidimicrobiales bacterium | reverse complement strand
ACGAAGTAGTTGTCGAGGTCGTCAGTGCCGTGACAGGAATTCGCGCAGTTCCCCCATGCCACTCTTCGAGAGTGAGCCCAGCACGGTCAGTCCGTAGAAGCCGGCGACCGTCGTTGCCGTTCGAACACTGGTGTCGTCGGCGCCACTGAAAATCGCGACCGCACTGCCCGGCTGGGCGTCAGCAATCATGCGCAGGGCGGTCACTGTGTCCAGTTCGGGCATCGTGAGGTCGAGCAGGATGATGTTCCACGACTGGGCCAAGCAGGCCTCGAGTGCCGCGGGCGTGCAGGCCGACGAGACGGTGTAACCGTCGGATTCAGCCACGCTGGTGACGAGATCAACAATGAACTCGTCGTCGTCAATGACCAAGAGAGAACGGGCCTGATTTCTCACGCGCCGACCTCGTTCGCTTCAGCGGAGGTGAAGGCAGCGAGGAGTTCTTCGCGCCGAAAGGGCTTGGCCAGTACCGTCATGCCGCGCTGTTGGAGCGTGGTCATGCGACCCGAGTAGCCCGTCATGAAAACAATCTTGATGTCGGGTGATTGAAAGAGCACCCGACTGGCCAGTTCGATGCCGTCAATGGAGCCACCGAGCTCCACGTCGGTGACGAGCGCCTGCGGGGCAAAGACCGCGACCTGTTGCAGCGCGGCCTCCGGGGACGACTCGTAATGGGCCTCAAAACCACTGGCGTTGAGCCACGAGGCCACTAGCTCTCCGAGCGGCTGTTCGTCATCGACCACCAGAATGCGGGTCACCGTGGGGGCCACGGTGGCATCAACGGCGGTAACTTCCGAGGTCATCTCGACGAGGGGGAAGTAGAGGTTGAAGGTCGACCCTGACCCGGGACGGTTCACCAACTCCACGGTGCCACCACTCTGCCGCGCGAAGGCCAGTACCGTGGCGAGGCCGAGGCCACTCCCCCGTCCGCGAGGCTTGGTAGTGAAGTAGGGATCAAATATGCGGGTCGCGATGACGGGGTCCACCCCAGTGCCCTCATCGCTCACCTGGAAGACCACGTACGCACCGGGCGACAGTTCACTCGGCAATTGGTCCTGCTGTTGGCGGACCGAGAGGGTAATCGTTGATCCAATTGGTGAGGCGTCACGAGCGTTGATTACGAGGTTGAGTACCGCCGAGGTGAGTTGACCCACGTCAACGTGCACTGCCAGTGCCACCTCCGCACCAGTGCAGACGAAGTGGTGTTCGTCGCCGAGAGCCCGCAGCGCCATGGGGACGAAGCGGTCGAGGAAGCCGGCCACCAGAATGCTCGACACGGTGAGGCGCCGACCTCCGGCCACGGTCAAAAGAGCGTCGGCGATCTCCGATCCGCGCTTCGAGGCCTCGACGGCCTGCTCAATCGAACGGGCAATGGCCCCCTCGCGGGGCACCGACGGGTCTTCGAGCACCTGACCTAAGTAGCCCGAAATGATGAAGAGCAAGTTGTTGAAGTCGTGGGCCAGACCTCGGGCCATGGAGCTCAGTGACTCGAGACGCTCAAACTGGGCGCTGCGGACGTCGCGCTCGCGCATTTCGGTCACGTCCACGCAGCGCAGGAGTCGTAGTGGAGCGCCCTCGAGAGTGATGGCGAGGGGTCGCACACCGATTTCGTAGTAGCGGGGACGAACCCCCGATGAGGTGTCCACCACGGTGGTGTTCTCGCTCTGTCCCTCTGACGCCAGCGCTAGCGACTGCGTCACGAGGGCCATATCGGCGGGACTCAGCGTGAAGGGGATGGCCTCCTCCCACCGCTCCACCGTGTCGGTGCCGTTCGTTGCGTTGGAGAAGACCACGCGACCAAGGGGATTCAAAATAGCCACCACGCCCTCGCTTTGCGCCAGCGCCGTGTTGAGGAGTTCGTTGCGTTCAAAGATCAAATCACGACTTCGTTGGCGGGCCTGCGAGGACTGCAGCGCCACCGCGAGGAGCAACAAGGTAAAAAATGTCTCACCGCCGAGGGTAAGGATGCGTTGCTGAAGCGAGGGGCCAAAGCCGGCCTGTGGCAGCGCCGTGATAGTGAAGGGCGCAGTGCCCATCATGAGCGAGGACGTGGCGTTCGCTGGCATTTTCATCGTGGCTGTGACCGGCGCACTCGACGCCACCACAACTGACGACTGCGCAGTCGAGTTCAGCACTAGGGCCACGTGAGGCGCGACGCCACTACTGCCCTGCGCCACCTGGAGCGACTGCGGCAGCGACAGCGCCACGCTCAAGAATCCCAGCGGACCCTTCGGTCCGCGCACGACGTCGAGATAGACGAGGGCATTCTCAGCGGCCACATTCACGCTCGGCAAGCGGCGGACCCCAACAACGGCGAAGAACTTCCGTTGCAGAACCTGACGTCGCTGCGAAGCGTCAGTCGGACCAAAGCCCATGACGTCATTGAACGCTCGGGTCTCGCCCTGTTGGTCAATGACGTAGCTGGCGTTAGGGCCGCCGCCCAGAGGGCAGTACCCGATGGCGTCGACCGTCGCCTCACTGTGTACCAGCGTCTCGAGGGTTTGACGAATCGCCGCCGGTCCGACAGTGGTCCCGTTGATAGTGATTCCGGTGGACGATTCAAAGTTGCTCACCGTGGCAATAAAGGCCGTACTCATAGCGGACGCGGCCGAGGCAGCCGACGTCGCGAGCGACTTGGCTTCGTCGCTCGACCAGTAGTGCGTCGTGAACTGAATGCTGCCCGCTCCGAGGGCGGCAACCAGAAAGGCCACGGCCAGTCCGTTAAGTGGTTGCCGGCCTCGACCTCGCCAGTCGAGACTAACGACAAAACCCGTCAACAGATAACTCGTCAAAAGTGGTGGAAAGAGTCGTGCGACCTCGTCGCCGAAGGTGCGCGATGTTGACGCAACCGCCAGAGCCTGATCGAACACGGCCTGGACTCCGGCGGCCAATGCCGCCGCGACCACCACACTCAAGGTGACCAGCGCGAACCACCAGAGGTAGTGGCGAAACCGCCCGCGAGCCGCCACCACTCGCAGCAACCAGGCCAGAGCCGCCCCCTGCACGACGACGATGAGACCGATAACGACGTGGGTGGGGTGGAGGCCGTAGACGGCGACCTGGGTGCCGACCGAGGCCACGGTGGCGAGGACAAGGGCCTCACCAAAGGACCAGAAATAGAGCAGCACTCCCACTGTCAAGACCCCAGCCCGGAGGTCGCCGTGGGCGACAACCCATACGCCTGACGAGATGGCCACCAGGGCAACGACGATGGCCCGGCGCCACCACGGGCTCACGTTTGAGCCAGAGGTTCGGTCTGAAGAGAAGCGAAACGCGCGGGCGGAGGGCAACGCTCGTCGGGCCTAACAGCCCTTCACTTTCAAGACGGGTGAGCTTTCGGCGTAGGAAACGCCATTGCCGTTACTGAAGGCGACGCGGATGTAATACCCGGTGGTGGCCGACTGCACCGAGGCGCAGCTCGTACTTACCGAGAGGGTCGTCGGATTGCGATTCGTCGCGTTCGTGCTGAAGAGCGTCGAGGACTGAACGAGCTGCGTGTCAGAGCAACTCGACCCCGCCGTGCACACGGGTCCGGTCTGGGTAGCGGACTTAAAGCGGTAGAGGTAGACGAACATCTGGACACCGGTAATAATGGTGCCGCTTGGGGTGAAGGTCGCCGAACCCACCATGCAGTTATTCACGCAGGAGTTGGTGGGCTTCGAAAAGAAGGTGGGCGTGTTCGCGACGGCCGCACCGTAGGAGGCCGACACAGAGGCACCCGCAGGGTTGGCGGCGAGTACGACGAGGAGTGTGGCTGCTACCACGCTGTGCTTTAGAACTTTGCGCATCAAAACCTCCTCTTTTGAGGACTATCGCTCCGAGACGCCTCGCGAGCACAACGATCGCCTCCGAATGAGAGGTTTCTTCGCCACGAACCGCAAGGTTGCCGTCGCGGGCGATGATGTCGCCATGCGCTCAGGCGTGGCTGGCATTCAATGTCCGTGGGAGCGCCACCATTTTGGTATCGAAGCCCCCGTTTCTCAACTAACCCTCCACCATGCGGTCGACCGTGGGGGCTAGCCTCAGGTCGTCTCTCCTCAGCGAAGTCGGTGCAAATCCGACGCTGTCGCGCAACTGTAAGTGGTCTACGCCATAAGCCAGGTCGCCTGAAGGGAGACGGTTAGTTCAAGACAGCTCTCGCGGTACGGAGCGGTCGAACGGAGTTTTTCCTTTCGCCCACCCACCACGAACGAAAGGAAAATCATGTTCAGATCCATCGCTCTTACTCTCGCCATCGGCGCGAGTTCGCTTACCGTGGCCGGCGTCGCCAGTGCCACGTCCACCCCACCGGTGCCGCAGTGCATTGTGTCACTCTCGCCCACCGCAACCGACACGCTCTACGCCATCGGCGCCGGCAGTCAGGTCCAAGCGGTCGACAAGTCCTCGACCTACCCTGCGGCCGCCAAATCCCTCGGCAAGCGGCACGTCATTGACGCGTTGAATCCCAGCGTGGAAAGCCTGCTCGGTATCTGCCGAACCAGCGATGCGCACCCGTCGAGCAAGCCCGACCTCGTGGTGATCTCCTACAACCCGAACAACCTGCAGAAGAAGTTGCAAGCCGTGGGTGTCTCGGTCCTCGAGCAGGATGCGGCCACGTCAGTCTCGGCCGCGCTCTCGCAGATCCTGCAACTGGGTGCCATCACCGGACACGTGAGGTCCGCCAGCGCCATCGCGTCGAACGTGAGCACGACGATCAACAAGGCCATTGGCTCGATTCCCCCACACAAGAAGCACCCCATCAGCGTCTACTACGAGGTCTCCTCGAATCCTTACTACTCGGTGACCTCGAGCACCTTCATTGGTTCAATCTTCAAGAACATGGGTGTGACGGACATCGCCGATGCTGCGGCCACCTCAGCCGACGCGGGCTACCCCTCACTGAGCGCCGAGTACATCATCCATTCGAACCCCAGCTTCATCGCCCTCGCCGGTGACGCCAGTGTCGCCAGCGTGGCGACCCGGCCAGGATTCTCCGCCCTGACGGCCGTCAAGAAGCACAACGTCATCGAACTCGACGCCGACGTGGCCTCGCAGTGGGGACCACGCTTTGGCTCACTGGTGACCCAGTTGGCCAAGGAAGTGCGTCACGTCCTCGCCCAGAAGTAAACCGCGAACCATGCGACGACCCCGCCGGGGCCCTTTTCGGGCGCCGGCGGGGTTTTTCTTTACTACCGTAAGGAGACGGACGATGCAGTCCGAACACCAGTGGGGGCACTATGACTGAAGCAAAACTCGAAGCCTGGCTTGACGAATCCCGAGCTTTTCCGCCCAGTGCGGCCTTCGCGGCCCAGGCGAACGCTCAGCCCGGCATCTACGAGGAAGCCGACGCCGACCCGGTCGCGTGGTGGCGCACCCATGCTGATCGCCTGACGTGGACAACAACCCCAATGACGACCCTAGAGTGGGATGCCCCGTTTGCGAAGTGGTTCAGTGACGGCACCCTCAACGCCGCCGTCAACTGTGTCGACCGGCACGTCGAGGCTGGCCGTGGCGAGAAGGTCGCCTTTCACTGGGTCGCCGACGCCGATGGTGAGACCCGCACCATTACCTACGCCCAGCTCGGCGACATGGTCGCCCAAGCCGCTAATGGTCTGACGCAGCTCGGCGTCCAGGCGGGTGACCGCGTCGCGGTCTATATGCCCATGATCCCCGAGGCCGTGGTCGCCATGCTCGCCATCGTGCGACTCGGGGCGGTGCACTCCGTTATCTTCGGCGGCTTCTCGGCCGACGCCCTGGCCAGTCGCATTCAAGACGCCGACTGCACGTTCGTCGTCACCGCCGATGGGGCCTTCCGTCGCGGGAGTGCCTCTCCGCTAAAGCCCGCGGTCGATGAGGCCCTCCTCACCTGTCCGAACGTTAAGGCCGTCCTCGTAGTCAAGCGCACCGCCGGCGAGGTTGGTTGGACGGAAGGTCGCGACCACTGGTGG
>DAIPLC010000089.1:0-5962 GCA_036769405.1 Acidimicrobiales bacterium | reverse complement strand
CCATCTCGCCGTTGAGCAGGATCGCCGTGTCGAAGAGGCCGATCGCCTCGGAGAGCGCGTGATGGGAGACGAGCAGGAGCTTCCCGCGCGAGGCCAGGGTGCGGAGTGCTCCGGCAAGGTTGGCGGAGCTTCCGCGATCGAGTCCGGCGAATGGTTCATCGAGGAGGTAGAGGTCGGCCTCCTGGGCCCAGGCCCGTGCCAGGAAGGCCCGCTGTTGCTGGCCGCCGGAGAGTTCCTTGATCTGCCGGCACGCCAGTTCGGCAAGTCCGAACAACTCCAGAGCGCCATCCACGGCCTCGTCGTCTTTTTTGGAAAAGGGTCGCAGAAGGCCCGCATGGTGGTAGCGCCCCATCTCCACAAGTCCGCGCACGGTCACGGGGAAATCCCAGTCGACCGACTCACGCTGGGGGAGGTAGGCGATGAGCGGGGCGGCTTTCGGCAGTTCGCGTCGGCCGATCAGGATCCGTCCGGTCTCGGGGCGCAGCAGTCCCGCGATGCTCTTGAGCAGGGTGGACTTTCCCGCGCCGTTGGGTCCGAAGATCCCCGTGCAATGCCCCCGGCCAAGCGAGAAGGAGAGATGATGAATGGCCGGCACGCGGTGATAGCTCACCGTCAGGTCCTCCACGACGAGCAGGGGATCGGGATGAGTTTCCACTCTCATGGCAGGCTCAGGACATCCTCCAGCGTGCGTGCCGACCAGTAGTCTCGGGAGACCGTGGCGTTGGTTCCGGAGGGAAGGAATTCCGCATGGAGCGCATGCGGGCGATCATCCGCCCACTCCGCCCGCACGAGGAGATCACTTCCGGAGGGAAGGGAGAGTTCCTTGGCAATGTCGCACTGCCCGTTCGGTTCCTTTCCCTCCAGGACGACCTTTCCACCGGTCGTCACCTCGAGGCGGAGCGGTGCGGGTGCGGTCCTGATGCGGAGTGTTCCGGTCAGGGGGGCTGGCTTGCCCGGGTCGGCCGTGGTAGGGGAAGTAGCCGTCACGGGATGCTCGCCGTGAGAAATCACCCGCGAGACAGGATAAGCGACCGCCGCGAGCAGCAGCAGGACCAGAACGGTTCGCAGGGCGGGATTTCCCTTCATGATGCGCCAAGGTTACTTCCCCTTGGAACGGAGGGAAAGAGGAGTTCTGACGAGCGACTGCTGAAATTTTTTGTTTAATGATACGGCGACCACCGAGAACTGGTAGGGAAACGGCAAGTTATATGAACGGACGCCGCGAATAATTTCATTAACGGTCTCGTAGTTGCCGATGGTCGTCACCTGAATGATGGCCTCGGTCGCGCCAGACTTACCCATATACCGGTGGCGAGTCACGACGTAGCGAACGAACCCCATCACCATGGTGGTGAAGAGGAAGAGGGGAAAGAACCAAAAGACGAGGAGGAGGGTGCCCATGTTTAGAGTTGCTGCAATTTAACGAGTGAATCATTCACTTCACGCACCGCGCGAAGAAGTGGCGTTGCCAGTCCTCGGTTTTCAGCAAAATCAATAAGTCCGTCGAGATCCTTTGGTAAGCACGCACCACCAAAGGGGTAGCCACCCTTGGTGCCGTAGTAAATATTGGTGCTCGCTTCAGCGGAACGGACAATGACGTTGGCGACATCATCGCCGTCCAATCCCAATCCGGCGGCCACGACATACAACTCATTGAAGAAACTGATTTTCGCCGCATTGAAGCAATTGTGAGCAATCTTGACCAGTTCGGCGCTCGCGGTATTTTCAAAGATGCACACCGCGCCGCCGAGCGCACCGAACACGGCCTTGAGTCGAGAACGAACATCGGCTTCGTGAGCGCCAATCACCGTCATCGTTGGGTGGAGCGCATCGTCGAGCGCGGTGGCCTGACGAAGAAATTCGGGCACCGACGCGACGTGGGCCGTCGCCGTCGAACCTTCAAGTTGTGCCCGCAACATCGGCAGCACGAAGTCATCACAGGTCTGTGGGGCTACGGTCGAGCGAACAACAACAATGTGATCGCCGCCCCTCGCACGAATTGCCTCAGCAGCGGCACGTACCGCACTGCGGAGGTGCGACAGGTCGTAGGCCGCGTCCACCGAGGGTGTCGGAACACTCAGCGCAATGATGCACCGATCGTCATCCAAGGCAATGGACGTCGAACTGTCAAATCCCGCTGCACGCAGCTCCGCACAGCGCTCATCGCGAGTGTCGACAAAGGTCACGCGGTGGCCGAGGTGTAGGAGCGCTTGTCCTGAAGCAAAGCCCACCACACCCGCGCCGACAATGAAGAATCTTTCTGACAACGGGAACCTTTGATTGAGGACTGGATTGTCATCTTACTGTGTTGTACCAACCTCCCCCTCATTCATTGTTGAAAGATTGTCATTTCGTTGTCGAGCAACTAGTCGTCGCCCTGAGGCGCAGCCACAATTTCGTACTCAGGGTTCAAAATCACCGCTTCGCGACGAAGGCTCGTCACGGTGCCCTTGATGAGGAGGCGAGTACCACGCTCAATACCCGGTACCGTCGAGCGCCCTTGGAAAATCACCGCTACCGAACCTGTGTTGTCTGCGATGAGGCAGCGAAGATCACTAGTGCCCTCTTCCCGCGTGATCGTCATGGCGCGTACGCGGCCCGCAATCTGGGCCTGCTGGCGCTCGACGAGGTCACCAATTGGTTCGGCGCTCCCGGAACGTTCTGCCAACTTAAGGTCAGCCTCGAGGTGGGCATCTTCACGCACGCCACCGCGAACAACTTCGTCGCTCATCGGCATTTCACGCACCTTGCCATCGGCCGGACGAATGCGTCCCGCTCGATACGGAATGATGGTCGCTGCCGTGCGGGGAATCTGCATGACGGCACTGGCGATCGAATCAGCGGTGCGGTCGTGGAGCAGTCGTTGCAGGCGAGAAACAAATCCCCGGCGCGGCATGATGACCATACAGAAGACATCGGGGTCGCGCACCACGTCGGCCACCAGCTCCATCGCCGCTCGATCGACGCGACGGTCCTCGCACTCCACTATCTCGAGGTCGATGCTGGCGGAGGCGGTATTTTCCTGACCCCAACGAGCTTCGAGGGCCTTTGTCACCAAAGGGTCAATGTCGAAGTGCACCGCACGAATGGTGTACGCATTCAACGTACTGCAGTACTGGAGGGCTCGTTCAGTGGCAATGTCGTAGCTGTCCACAAACACCACGACGCGTGTGGTCCGAATAGAGAGTGACGACGTAGCGTTGGCCTTAAAGGCTTCTGCTTCTCGAACGTACTGGCGATTGAATCGCACCAACGCCCAGTAGAGCAATGGCCCAACAACGGCGATAATCCACGCGCCCTCAAAGAACTTGGCGAACAAGAAAATCATGACGACGAGGGCTGTGACGAATGCCGAGAACCCGTTCACAATCACGCCACGGCGCCAATGGCCCTGGCGAGCGCGCCAGTGCTTCGTGACCATACCGAGTCCAGCCATGGTGAAGCCGGTGAAAACTCCAATCGCGTAGAGCGCAACCAACCCATTGACGTTGGCGTTAAAGACCACGATAAGTACGAGGGAGAGCACACCGAGGACGATGATGCCGTTGGAGAAGGCGAGGCGGTGACCGCGCTTCGTGAGCTGACGGGGAAGATAAAAATCAGTCGCGACGTAGTTGGCCAAAAACGGGAATCCGTTGAATGATGTATTACCACCGACGTACAGAATGGCCACGGTGGCGAACTGCACCACGAGGAAGATGATGTGGCCCGAACCAGTTTGGCCAAAGACAGCAGCGACTTCTTGCGATACCACCGTGGGGGTTCCAGCCGCGAATGGTACGGCGTGGGTCCAGTGCGCGAGCAGCGTCGTGCCGAGCAGCAGGAAGCCGAGGATGGACGCCATCACAATTAGCGTTTGACGGGCGTGGACCGACTCCGGCTTGCGAAAACTCGCGACACCGTTCGAAATGGCTTCGAGACCAGTCAGCGATGAACCACCGTTGGCGTACGCACGCAAGAGTGAAATGAAGGCCAGTCCCATCAAAATGCCCGATCCCGAGTGACCAAATTTCCCGTCAACGAGCAGGTGGGGCGAGGGAATCCTCAGGACGGGCAACGTGCCGGCGAACTCTTTGTAGTACCCGACGAGGATGGTACCGGCCAGTGCCACGATGTAGAAATAGGTCGGCACCGCGAAGTAACTACCGGCTTCACGAAGGCCGCGAAGGTTGCCGTAGATCAGAAGTAACACAACCCCGACCGTTATCTGGAGGGTATACGGCGTCAGCGAAGGCAGTGCACTGGTCAGGGCCGCGGTACCGGCCGAGCACTGCACGGCCACGGTGACGGTGTAGTCAATGAGCAGAGAGACAGCCGCGATTTGCGCGACCTTCGGGCCGAAATTCTCTCGAGCGACAACGTAGGAGCCTCCGGCCTGGGTGTAGTACTTAATGACGTCCCAGTACGACAGCGTGACCAGGAACAGCACGCCGAGGATAACCACCATGATTGGCAACACCAGTGCGAAGGCCGCCAACCCGATGTAGGGGGTCATTTGCGTCAGAATTTCTTCCGCACCATACGCCGAGGAGGAAATGCAGTCGGGTGCGAGGACACCGAGCGCTACGCCTCGGCCCAAGCGCTCACCGGCGAGCTGCTCGGTGACGTAGGGTCGGCCCAGGAAGACGCGCTTGAGGCGGTAGCCCAGGGATTCCGGGTAGACCGAAGCGAGATTCGCGTGCGACGTCAGGACCGGCGAGTTGCTGGCCAGTTGTTTATCCGCGTCCGACACGGTTGCCACCTCAAGCGGTTGTGGTTGGAGAGAACCCAATCCTACCCCTCGAAGTGAGTTGCGTCATCGAGTGCCATGTGGTGAGATGAAGAGGTGCACATCATTGTTATCGGCTGTGGCCGCGTTGGCTCCGGACTCGCCATGCAATTGTCCGAAGAGGGCAATTCCGTTGTCGTCATCGACAAAAACCGCGAGGCGTTCCGTCGCCTGACCCACTTCGACGGGCGTGTCCTCCACGGATCAGGCTTCGATCGTGACATTCTGTCCAAGGCCGAGGCTCACGGGGCCGACGCGTTGGCGGCAGTGACCCGCGGCGACAACACCAATATTCTCTGTGCCCGTATCGCCCGTGATAACTACAACGTCACGAACGTGGTGGCGCGCATTTACGACCCCCAGCGGGCCTCGATTTACATGAAGCTTGGCATTCCCACCGTGGCGTCGGCCCTGTGGACGGCCCAGCAGGTGAAGCGCTACATCATGCCGACCGACGACGGTGTTGGCTGGACTGATAGCTCATCCTCGCTGCACTTGGTCGAGCGAGTGGTGCCCGATCACCTGGCCGGTAAGCCTCTCAATGCCTTCGTACTGGGCAAGGAAGTTCGGCCAGTTGGCCTCCTGCGTGGCGGTATTGGGCGCGTTGACGTCGATGGACTGTTCGCGCAAGAAGATGATGTCGTGCAGTTCATGGTTACGAACGCTGGACTCGCCAGCCTCGAAACATTCCTGAGGGAGGGCCGCTCGTGAGAGTCATGATTGCTGGAGGCGGATCGGTCGGCACCGCCATCGCTCTCGACCTCGTCGAACGACACCACGACGTTCTACTGCTCGAACACGACGTTGACGTCGCCGAAAGACTACGCAGTCAGCTCCACGGCGTGACGGTGGCGAACGCCGATGCGTGCGAGTACAACAGCCTGGCCCAGCACGATCTGCGGAGCGTTGACGTCGTGGTCGCCGCAACCGGTGACGACGAGGACAACCTGGTGGTGTCGTGGCTCGCCAAGCAGGAGTTTGGCGTTCCTCGTGTCATTGCCCGCATCAATAATTCGCGCAACGAGTGGCTCTTTAACCACTCGTGGGGCGTGGACGTGGCGGTATCAACGCCCGCCCTCATTACGTCCTTAGTTGATGAGGCCGTAGAGGTTGGCGCCATCATCAACTTGATGGATCTTGCTCACGGCAAAATGCGACTCATTGAGGTCACGTTGTCCGCCAGCGCGCCAGCTG
>DAIPLC010000088.1:0-6051 GCA_036769405.1 Acidimicrobiales bacterium | reverse complement strand
CCGTTCCCCGCGTGGTACCCGATCGACGAGCACAGTGACATCGTCTTCGACACGCCCATCCTGCCCCGCGTCGACCAGTTGCCCATCGACCCCTCCAGTGACACACCGGAGGGCTACCGCGACGACCAGCGCAACCAGCCGGGTGGCTTCGTAGGCGACCCGGATGTCATGGACACCTGGGCCACGAGTTCGCTCACGCCACAAATTGCCGGCCACTGGGGCACCGATCTCTTCGAGCGCGTTTTCCCGATGGACCTCCGTCCCCAGGCCCACGAAATTATTCGCACGTGGCTCTTCTCGACGGTCGTACGGAGCCACTTCGCTCACGACTCATTGCCCTTCACCAACGCCCTCATCTCGGGCTGGGTTCTCGACCCTGACCGCAAGAAGATGAGTAAGTCCGTCGGTAACGTCGTCACCCCGATGCCACTGCTGCAGTCGCACGGCGCCGATGCCCTCCGCTACTGGGCCGCCTCCGGCCGCCCCGGTACCGATACCGCAATTGACGAAGCCCAGATGAAGAATGGTCGCCGCCTCGCGATCAAGATGCTCAATGCGTCCAAGTTCGCCCTCGGACGGTTGGTCGACCACGCGCCCACCACCAAGGACGATGTCACCGTGGCCATCGACCGTGACCTGCTGGCACAACTGGCGGGGGTCATCACCGAAGCCTCGGCGGCCTTTGCCCGCTTCGACTACGCCCGAGCGCTGGAGCGGACCGAGAGTTTCTTCTGGTCGTTCTGCGACAACTACGTCGAACTGGTCAAGACCCGCGCCTACCGCGACGAAGATGCCGCGAGCCGCTCGGCTCGGGCCACCTTGTCCCTCACGCTGTCGGCCCTGCAGCGCCTGCTCGCTCCAGTACTCCCCTTCGTGACCGAAGAGGTCTGGCGTTGGTGGCACGACGAGTCCGTGCACCGCGCGGCCTGGCCGACCATTGCCGAACTGGGGGACGCCCCGGCCGCCACGGGTGTCTACGACGCGATCAACGACGTCATCGAAGCCGTCCGCCGCGAGAAGAGCACCGCCAAGGTCTCACAGCGTCGAGCGGTGAGTGACCTCACTATTGCCGCGCCCGCAGACTTTCTTGCCCTGGTTCGTCATGGTGAGCCCGACCTCATTGATGCCGGCGCCATCGTGGCCATCTCGTACGTCGAGGCCGATGGGTTGAGTGTGTCGGTGACGCTCACGCCCGAGGCTGAGGCCTAGTCCGTTACCGAACGCGCAAAGGCGAGCGCCGCTCGCGTAATTGATGACGTTCGTGGTGACGCGGCAAAGTCAAAGGCGTGTTGTGCGAACGGTAGTTCGATGTAATACAACGGAGCGTGTGCCGTTGCGCGGAACTCCTGCACGAAACTCCGCGCGACATTGACATCGACCAGTGTGTCATTACGGCCCTGAATGACCAGAAACGGTGGGGCTGACGCGTGCAACTGGTGGAGCGGTGACAGGGCGGTGAATTGTTCCGGCGCGTCGTTGAAGCGCGCACCGAGCAGTCGGTGTTCCACGACGTAGCGCAACCCTTGGCCACGCCCACGCCAGTAGCGTTCGTCGCCGGTCATCTCGAGCACGCCGTAGAGGGAGATGCACCCCCGCACTGCCCTACCGCCATGGACCTGGAGCGACGCCAGCGCCGCGAGGTGTCCGCCCGCTGACGCGCCCGCCGCCACGATACGGGTCGGATCGCCTCCATAATTACGCACGTGCCGTTGGACCCAGTTCAGTACTGCCTCGACATCGTTCCCCTGTGCCGGCCACCGGTGCTGCGGGGCGAGACGGTAGTTCGCGGTGACCACGATCCACCCCTGCGCCACGAATTCGTGCAGCATGGGGCGACTCTGATCGCGCTTATTGCCGAACGTCCAGGAGCCGCCATGAAAGTAGAGGAGAACGGGCGCCCCGAGGGGAGTTGAGGCGGTGCGCCAGACGTCGAGTCGCTGTCGAGGGTCGGGGCCGTAGGCGACGTCGCTGACACTCAGCAACGTTCTTGGTGCATAGGGAATCTGAAGCAGCGTTCGCCACCACGACGAGAAGGCGTCGTCACGCATGCCCCCCACGCGCAGGGGAACGCTGCCTGAGGCCATGGCCTCGCGCACCAGGCGCCCGACACGGAGCTGGGCCGTAATCAAGACGATGTTGGCCGTCACCACAAGCGTGGCGAGGATGAGCAGTGCAGTACTCACCAGCGTCGACGAGGGCCACCCCCACCACCACAACCCACCCAGTGCGAGTAGCTGCACCGCAACGGCGTGGAGCGGTAACTCCCCCGCCGCCCAGCCCACCGGAAAGGCCACGAGGCGAAAAGGCCACCGATCCGAAGGCCGAAGTCCCGTGACGGCGGCCAACAGAAGCCACAGAGTGACCACGACGACGACGTACACCACGGTGCTATCAGACCTCAGCCTTCAGGAACCCGAGGAAAACGCTCACGACGGCGGGTCGATGATGATGACGTCATCCTCACGTGGCGTGCCCCGCAGGGCCCGCACAACGGAGGCCACGATGAACAGGGCAAGGAACTCCAGGGTGCCGATAACGATCCACCCGACGCTGTCAAGAAAGAGCCCCGAGAGCACACCCCGAAAGAAGCCTCGCCGAACAATGGCCGCAAGGAGAAGGGGAAACCACGCAAACATCCAACTGACCAATGGCGCGAAGAAAATCACTCCCGTGCGTCGCTGCCACCCCAGCCACACACCGAAGCTCAATGTTGCAACGACAGCGAGGCCGACGCCGGTGTCGTGCTGAGACCCACCACTCTCGACCAACACCAGCCCCAGGGCCACGACGAAGGACCACAGCAGCATCGGACGAGTGACGCTGGTTTTCGCGCGCTGCCCAACAATGTCAAACGTACCCATGTTCACAAGGTACCTGCTGACGGCTACGCTCGCTACGTGGCAAATGGCATCCTCGCACTACTCGGTTCCGGCGAGACCGGACCCGGAATGACGAAGGTGCATCGAGGCCTCTTTCAGCGCCTCGGCGACGTTCGCGCGGTCAATCTCAACACTCCCTACGGGTTTCAAGAGAACGTGACCCAGATGTCCGAAAAGCTCGTCGCGTACTTCGACACCTCACTGCAGGTCACCATGACCGACCTCAATATGGCGTCGGTGGCCGCGGCCTCCGACGAGGAACGGCAGGCATTCAAGCAAGCCGTGGCGGCCGCCTCCTTCGTGTTTGCCGGACCGGGCTCACCCTCCTACGCGCTGAACCAGTGGCGACCCCTCGAGCTCGCTCAGGATCTGGCCACCACGTTGGCTAATGGTGGTGTGGTGTGTTTCAGTTCCGCCGCCGCACTCACGCTCGGGTCCTTCACCCCACCCGTCTACGAGATCTACAAGGCCGGTACGGGACTCGCTTGGCTACCCGGCCTTGATCTCATGGCGACCTTGGGGCTTTCCTGCGTCGTGCTGCCCCACTACAACAACGCCGAGGGCGGCACCTACGACACCAGTCGTTGCTACATCGGCGAACGGCGCCTCCAGTTGCTCGAAGCGGAACTCCCCGAGGGTGTTTCAATCCTCGGTATCGACGAGCACACCGCCGCCATCATCGACCTCGACGCTCGCACGCTCACCGTGCAGGGCAAGGGCGAGGTTCATTGGCGTAGTCACGGTGCGGTAAGTGACTTTGCCGCGGGCGCGACCATCGCGTTGAGCGAACTCGGAGCGAATGCGCAGGTGCTCGATGCGCTCACGCCCGTCGAAGTCGTCACATCCACTCCGCGCAACGCCGAGGACGACGAAGCCCGACAGCTGCGCGACGAGGCCCTCGTAGCGGCACTCGACGAGGTGCGGACGCTGGCGCGCTCGCAGGGTCAGTACGACATCGCCGACGCTATTCGCAACGCCCTCGCCAACTTCGGCGTCACCGTGCGCGACGGCGCGATTTCGAAGAACTAGGACGCCACCGCACAGCGGTTCGGACCCAACTCCATCTCTGCCGCCTCATCCGTCACGTCTTCACTGCCCGCATTGATGCGAACAATACGTTGGTAGTTCGGCGGACGGTCCTTCACGTTCTTGAGCGCCCAGTCGATAAAGGCTGTTTCGTCGAGGAACAGCGCCGGGAGTGTGGCCCGCAGTTCACCTAACGTTCGCGTGACCAGTTCGCCAGCTCGGACTTGAACAACAGTCCCGTAGTGCGCCGGAAAGACGAGAGCGTCCGAGGAGAGTGGCAAGATGCGCTCGTGCAAGCTCCGGTAGAGGTTCTGCGCGAAGGATTCGGCGTGGTCCGCCAAATCGGGGCGGCCGACACTTTCGAGGAACAGTGTGTCGCCCGTGAAGATGGCCTCTTCGCCCAGCTGGTACATCGTCGATCCTTCGGTGTGCCCGGGGACACTCACCGCCGACACGGTGAGACCGACCTCGGGTGTGAGAATGAGGTGCTGTCCGTCGCGCAGCGGTGTGAAGGGGAAGCCGAAGGGGTCTGCGTCGCTCAGCAACAGTTCGCCACCGGCCTTTTCGACGAGCGCCCGTGCCCCCGAGAGATGATCAGCGTGGAGGTGCGTGTCGAGCACGTAGGCAATGCGCCACCCCCGCTCGGCGGTGAGGGAGAGGTAGAGGTTGGTGTTGAGTGACGGATCGATAACAATGGCGCGATCACCCGCGCCGATCACGTAGGAGAGACACCCCTTGCCTCGGCGACGCACTTGCAGTACCGTGGCGCCGGCAATCGACCGCTCCACGACGTCGTAGGTCGAGGCCCACGCGCCCATGCCACCGTCGAGAACTTCAGTACTGAGACCGGCCGCCGCCAAAATGTCGGCTCCCGCCCGAGCTCGCATACCTTTGGCACAGATAACGATGACCCGCTGGTCCGTGGGTACCGCACTGAGCTGCGCTTCCAGGGTGCCGAGCGGGATGTTGACGACACCGTCGATTGACCACTCGGCGACCTCGTCAGGCTCGCGGACATCGAGCAAGAAAGGGCGGTTCGGCGCGTCGAGAAGCGGCACTAAAGCGTCGGTAGTAATGAGAGAAACGGTGCCGGATGTGCTCATATAACTAGTCTAGGACGAGGGTTTGCGAGTGACGCCGACCCTTCAACCGAAACGAGAATTCCAATGGTTACCGCCCTCGATGCCCAACAACTCCTCGCCGATGGCGCCTTGCTCCTCGACGTCCGCGAAGACGCCGAGTTCACCGCCGGTCGCAGCGCGGTGGCCCTCCACATCGCCCTCGCCACATTGCCCGATCACCTCGAATCACTCGACAATGCCCGAACGATCGTGTGCGTCTGTCGCTCCGGTGGCCGTTCGGCTCGAGCAACCGAGTTCCTTACCGAGCACGGCTTTACCGCGGTCAATCTCGAGGGTGGGATGACCGCGTGGCACGAAGCGGGCCTACCAATGGTGGCCGACGAGGGAGAACCGGTTGTCGCCTAGCGCTGCTCGACCGGGCCCGGTGGCGGCCATCGCCGACGCCGTACGCACGAAAAAACTTCTCGCTCACGATGTTGTCTCGTACGCGCTCGCCGCTCTCGAAGCGACACAACCATCGCTCAATACCTGCAGTGAACTGGCCGCCATGGACGCTCTCGCGTCAGCGGCGGCGGTCGACGAAGGCCGCACGGCCCCCGGACCGCTCACGGGGGTACCACTCCTCATAAAGGACATCGAGGACTGGGCGGGACACGCCACCCGTCGAGGATCGCTGACCACCCCCGACGTTGCGGCCACCACCACGTCGCCTTCACCATCGCGATTGATGGGAGCCGGGGCCATCGCCGTTGGCAAGTCCACGTTGCCAGAGTTCGCTATCGAGGGTTTCACCGCTAACCGATTGACGGGCATCACGCGTAACCCGTGGCATCTCGCCTACTCCCCCGGTGGATCCAGTGGTGGCGCGGGAGCCGCCCTCGCCGCTGGCGCGGTGGGCATTGCCACCGCCACTGATGGTGGTGGCTCGGTGCGCATCCCCGCCTCGCTCTGTGGTCTCCTCGGACTCAAGCCCACCAACGGGGGCATTGGTCGCTACCCCGCTCACGACTGGATTGACTACTCCACCGACGGCGTGATTGCCGTCTCCAGTGATGACCTCCGTC
>DAIPLC010000087.1:0-6058 GCA_036769405.1 Acidimicrobiales bacterium | reverse complement strand
CGTGTGGAACCCCACACTGTTTACCCCACTTGAACTCGTGGTGTTGCTGTTAGGACTCCTCGCCGCGTATCGACTGTTCGCTCGAGGTCAGCGCTTCTTGGCATTTCTCCTCATCACCACCGCCGGCTACCTGGTGTCGCCGATTACGTGGTGTCACCACATGATCGTGATCGTCGCCGTGGTGGCGTGGCTGTGGTGGGGTGAACTCCGGGATCGCGGGAGCCGCCATTGGGCGGTGGCGGTGACCGGCTTGTTCTACTGGGCCCCAATGTGGCACATCCCGAACGACGGACGATGGGATCTTCGCGAGCACGGTTGGTCACTTCTGGCGGGAAGTAGTTTTTTCTTTGCCTGCGTGGCTTTTCTCGCCTTCGGCCTGTGGCACTCGTTTCGGCGCCCGCCCCCGTTGGTGCACCAAGAATTAATGCCTCGCCCCTGACGCCGTGACCGTCGGAACGGTACTGTACTGATGAAGTGCAGGCGTGTCGAGGTCAGGAGATTCATGGTTGTCAGTCGTGGCGAGACCCGCGGGGCCTTGTCCGAGGCCGTGAAAGCATATGGTGAGCAGGCTCAATCACTAGGGAACCCTTCCGCTCATTTGGTGCGGTTCGTGGCGCCAAATCCACCCCGTCGCTCGAGCCCCACGCGACGGAGCTCATCGATTCGCCAGTAGTCGCGGCCTACCTACCACTCCTCGAAGAAGTGGTATTTCAGTGTGACGAGGTCGGAACGCTGAAGGCCCTATCGAATCAGTGGGAGAGCCTGGTTGGTGTGAGTCCGGAGTTAGCGATTGGCACCCCATTTGCCAACTACGTCCGGGAGGATTACGTACCGAGTATTCGGCTCATGATTGAGCAGCGCCTCGGTCGGATGGACCAAGTGCCGATGCGACACGTCTCCGGCGACGAGCGGTGGGCGACGGTCGCGCGGTGCAACCACTCGAGGATGGCGGCGTCGTCGGCGTCTTGAGTGACCTCACCCACGAACGCTCCATTCAAGAGGAACTGGCCATGCTGTCAATGGTGGCCAACGCCACGACAAATTTGGTGGTCGTTACCGATCACCAGGGCAGCATCCAGTGGGTCAATACCTCCTTTGAACGTATCACCGGCTATCGCCTGGCGGACGTGCAAGGAACGGGGCTGGTGGAGCGACTCTCTGGTCCCGACACGGACCCGGTTATGCAGGTCGCGATTCGTGAGGCGGTGGAGCAACGAATCGAACTCAAGGGGGACATCCTTCAGTATTCCCGGTCCGGTGTGCCCCTGTGGCTCGAGTTCTCACTCGCTCCCGTCTTCGACCGGCACGGCCACATTGACCGATTCATCGCCGTGCAGATCGATACTACGGAACGCCGTAATCATGAACTGGCCATGCGCCAACAACAGGCGGAACTGGAAAATCGTGTGCAACGCCGCACGGCCCAGTTAGATGCGGCGAAGGAACTCGCCGAAGAGGCCACCTCTGCCAAGAGCTCCTTCGTGTCGACCATGAGTCACGAAATTCGCACACCGTTGAACGCCATCGTTGGCTTCACGGCGCTACTGATGAGTACGGACCTCACAGAGCAGCAGCGCACGTACGCCGAGAAGACCGAGCGCTCCGTCGCCCTGTTACTCGGACTGGTCAACGACGTCCTGGACTTCTCCAAAATTGAGGCGGGGGCCATGACCCTCGCAAATGAACCAGCAGTCTGGTCTCACCATTAGCGGTGATTCCCGTCGCCGAAGAACACGGACTGATTGAGGCCATCACCAAGTCCGTCTACGCCAAGACGGTGACGGAAATGAGAGGCTGGCGAGCGTTCGGGTGGAATCCCCTGATTTCGGCAAACGTCTCCGCCATCGACCTGCTCGACCTCGATTTCCCTCGCTGGTTGACCGAGGTGACGGCGGAGGCCGGTGTTGAGTCTCGATCGCTCGTCCTCGAGGTGACCGAAAGTCAGATTGTCGAGCATCTTTCGAGCACCCTCGACGTCGTGTCGCGCCTCTACCTGAATGGGTTTCGTTTCTCCATCGACGACTTTGGTACCGGGTACTCCAACTTTGAGCAGCTCAAGCAACTGCCCTTGAGTGAACACAAAATCGACCGGTCACTCGTGGTGGGTGCCACCGAGGACAGTGCCGGTCGAGCCATTTTGGCCTCCAGTATCCAGCTGGGACACGCACTCGGCGTGCGGGTCGTGGGGGAGGGCGTCGAGATGCTCGAGGACTGGGCCCTGCTCGATTCACTCGGGTGTGACGTTATCCAGTGGTACTTCGTGGCCCGGCCAATGCCGATTTCCACCTTCTTTGCGTGGCGCACGACGTGGGTGCAGGAGCACCACGACCCTACGGCGTCGTAGCGGGTCCCCGCACCCAACTCGCGGCGGCAGCGAGGAAGCTCATAATGACCGAGAAGGTGAGCGCGATGTGCAGCCCCGACTTGAACGAGGGGGCAATCACGCTCGGAAAGAAGGAGCGCCCGAGCAGTCCTGCTCGCTGTGCACTGCTCAGGTGAGCGAGCGTGGCCGGCCCGACGAGGTGCAGCACGGGGTTGAATCCCAAGAAGGCCGAAAAGAGTGTTGAAATTGGCGAGAGAGAGGCGGCGTGACGGGCCTCCACTGCTGGGACACCGTGCGCTACCAGTCCGGCGTAGAGGTGGGGGCCGATTCCTGAGGAGAGGCCCATGACCATCAACGTAAAGAACAGGCCAATGGACAACACCTGAGCCGCATTTTGCGAGGTGGTGTTGATCCCCGAGCCGGCGCCGCGGTGGCGTGACGGCAGGGCACTCATCACGGCGGCCCGGTTGGGTGAGCCGAAGGCGGCCATTGACAGGCCCGTGAGAAACAGAATGACGGCGAAGACCCAGTAGTGAAAATCGACGGGTAAGAAGGCGAGCCCCGCGAAGCAGACGCCGGTGAGCGCCATCCCGCCTGAGGCGAAGAACCGGGCACCGTAGCGGTCGGACAGGTGACCGCTCAGTGGCCCCGAGATGAGCATGCCGACGGTGAGGGGCAAAATGGCGATACCCGCCCACAGCGGTGTCCGGTCGAAGGCGTACCCGTGGAGGGGGAGCCACATGCCTTGGAGCCAGATGATGAGCAGGAACATGAGACCGCCGCGGGCGAGCGCGGCCAAAAATGACGCGGCGATGCCGGCACTAAAGGGCCGAATGCGAAAGAGCTCGAGTCGCACCATCGGCTCGGCGACCCGACCCTCGAGGCTAGTGAAGAGGACGAAGAGGATCAGTCCGACACCAACGGTCCACCACACCAGCGGATTCGTCCACCCCATGGCGTGTCCGGCGTAGGGTTCGATCCCATCGGTCAGGCCAACGAGCACGAGCACCATCGCGACCGCAAACAGCACGTTGCCGAGCCAGTCGATCGGGGCGGGATGACGCTCGCCGCCTTCTCGGAGTGATCGGTAGCCCCAAACCGTGCCAACGAGGCCAACGGGCACCGACACGATGAAGATCAATCGCCACTCGAACGGGGCGAGGAGGCCACCAAGCACCAAGCCAATAAAGCTGCCCGAGAACGCGGCCGCCTGATTGATGCCCATAGCGAGTCCGCGCTGCGTAGCGGGGAATGCGTCGGTCAAAATCGCTGACGAATTGGCCGTCAGCATGGCCGCCCCGAGCGCTTGGAAGAGTCGCATGACGATGAGCCAGAGGGCGGCGGCGTGACCGTGCATCCAGGTAATCGACAGCAGGAGTGAGAAGAACGTGAAGACGGCGAACCCAGCGTTATAGAGGCGAACACGTCCGTAGAGGTCGCCCAGTCGACCGAGGCTGACCACCAGCACGCTGGTGACCACCAGGAATCCGAGGATTAGCCAGAGCAGGTAGTAGGTGTTTTGTGGCTGAAGGGGGTCGAGGCCAATGCCGTGGAAGATGTCGGGAAGGGCAATCAACACAATTGATGAGTCGATCGTCGCCATGAGTACCCCGAGGGTCACGATGGCCAACGTGACCCAGCGGTAGCGATGAATCAGGGACGCCGTAGTCATGCCACCGTGCGCCCATCTTGCGCTGGCGTAATCACGCGACGAAGCAGGAGGAAGAGGCCGGCGCCCACGAGGGCAGAACAGCCGGTCGCCAGTGGCCACCAACGGGCCAGCGAGGCGTTGAAGTAGAGGCCAGTGATGAGTGGTGAGAGAAAGCTCGCCACGCTAAAGGTCAACCCCGACGCGGCGTTGTAGCGACCGCGGAGGTGTTCGGGTGCGGCATCGTTGATGAACCCCGAGCCAACGGGCGCCATCATGACCTCGCCCATGGCGAAGACGACCATAGCGAGTGACAACGTGACCACCGCGAGGCCGGCGCTGACGTGTTGATCAAGGGCCAGCACGAACCAAAAGGCCGACCAGAACGTGGCACTGAGGGCCAGAAGGCGCATGCGGCTGCGCCCCGTGATGAGGTTGATGACGGGGAGTTGCATGACGACGATGGCCACTGTGGAGATGAGGAAGATGAGGCCAATGACGTGGACCGAGAGGTGCAGCACGTTGACGACGTAGAGGCTGAATCCGGCTTCGAGCGAACCGTAGCCGCCGATCATCATGAAGAGTGCGGCGGCCATGTAGAGCAGGAGGTGCCGGTCGCGCAAAACGACGGACCAACCTCCTTCGGGTCGCGAATCTGACGAGTCAACGTGACGGCCCTGGTGCCAGAGGGGCATCACGAAGAGCGCCGCGATGACTGACACGGCAGCGTTGATGAGGTAGAGGTACTGGAAGGTGATGGGCCTCGAGAGATTGACGATGAGAGCGGACACGAGCGATCCAACGCCAATGCCGAGGTTCACCAGCGCGAAGTTGAACCCGTAGGCCCGCTCACGGTGTTCCTCGGGGCAGAGGCGGGTCAGGAGGGTGGATCCGGGCCCCCAACCAGCGCCCGAGAAGACGGCGAGGCAGAGCCCGGCGACCACGGCCTGCGCGGTCGTATGAATGAAGGCCCAACCGACGAGCGAGGCCGCACTGGCGAGACCTGAGAACACCATTGAAGGCACCGGTCCTACCCGGTCAGTCAGGGTGCCCCACATCGGCGCACTGGCGAGCGAGACGATGGCGGCCGCGGCGAGGAGTTCGGTCGCGAAAACGATGGAAAAGTGGTGCGCATTGTGGAGATAGACGATGTAGAGCGACAGGGTGAGACCCATGGCAACACAGCCAATGAAGACCGAAAGAAAGAATCGGCGGAGTGCCGGTGACATCGCTGCTCGAAAGTCGGCGGGGAGCAGGGAATTGACGACTGACACAGTGGGTCACCGTACCGAGAAATAGCGACCATTCAAGCGCAAAAAGTGCACAGAATTGCCCTCGAGCAGTACGATGGAAGCGCTGCTCAACGCAGCCTGAACGAAAGCATTCACTTGTCCAGCCTGCCCAAGAGCAACACTGACCTTTTGACTGAGATTGCGCCCGACGTTGAGCGTCTCTACAACCGCCACCTCGAAGCGCCGCGCCTGTGGTACCCGCACGAGCAGATCAACTGGGGCACCGGCGAAAACTTCGGTGAGCACCCCTGGTCACCGACTGATTACCCACTCTCCGACGGCGTCCGCTCGTCGATCTACGTCAACTTGCTCACCGAGGACAACTTGCCGTACTACACCAGCACCCTGCTGGCTCACGCCCCGAAGGGCCACCCCATCCGTGACTGGAACCACCAGTGGACGATGGAGGAAAACCGTCACTCCATGGTGATGCGCGACTGGGTCCACATCACGCGATGCATTGACCCGACGTTGCTCGAGGACGGCCGCCGCGTTCAGATGGCCACCGGTGAGGTACCTGAGCCCGAGACCTTTGCGGACCTGATTTGCTATGTCGCGTTCCAGGAGCGGGCCACCCAGATTGCGCACCGCAATACCGGCGCTCACCTGCCGAAGGACGACAAGATGGGCCGCAACGTGTTGGCGCTCGTCGCGGGTGACGAGACCAAGCACTACCTCTTCTACCGCGACCTAGCGCACGCCGCCTTCACCATCGACCCGTCAACGATGCTCATTGCCGCGGCGAAGCAGGTCACCGATTTCGCCATGCCCGGTACCGGCATCCCGAGTTTCTCG